>NZ_PQHY01000081.1:0-28829 GCF_003385175.1 Amycolatopsis ruanii | reverse complement strand
ACCGCTGAGCGGTCACCGCGGGAGGGCGAACTCGGCCCACACCCACTTGCCCTCCGCGCCGGTCTCGTAGCCCCAGGACTCGCTGAGCGCGTCGACGATCACCAGGCCGTTGCCGCGCACCGAGTCCTGGCCGACCGGTCGCGGCACCGGGACGTGCGTGTCCTCGTCCCACACGCGCAGCACCACCCGGTCGTCGTTCTGCCGCAGCACCACGGTGACCACGACGCGCCCGTGCTCGACGGCGTTGGTGACCAGTTCGGACGTGGCGAGCACGATGTCCTCCCGGGTGTCCGGCGGCACCTCCCACGCCCGCAGCGCCGAGGTGGCGAAGTCCCTGGCCCGACCAGCCGCCGGTGCCTCCTCCGGCAACCGCGTCACGGCCCGCCGCCACTCGGACGGCCTGCTGCGGTGCTGCGTCGGTCGGCGCGCGCCGTCGGTCCTCACAGTGTCCTCCCGCCAGCGGTCCTTGCTCGCGTATCGGCTGTGTCGGAGGTTCCCCGGAGGTGGCCGGTTAACCACTTTCCGCCCCGATCCTCACCCGCCGTGCATCCCGGTTAGGATCGGCGGACGGTTGAGCCGCCAGCCTGTTGCCGTGGCGGCTATCCCGGTACCGGTGCAGCTTCCTTGTGGTCCGCCGACGGCAGGACGCGGTGAACGACGACAGTAGGAGGTATCTCGGGTGACCACCGAGTTGCGTGTCACGCGTCGCCTCGTCGACGGTGCCATCGTGGTGTCCGCCGCGGGCGACGTGGATCTGACCAGCGCGCCGGACCTGGACAGCGCGGTGCAGTCCGCCTGCGCCGACACCCAGCCGCCGGGGCCGGTGGTGGTCGACCTGTCCGAGGTGACCTTCCTGGGGTCGATCGGGCTGAGCTTGCTGGTCAACGCGCAGCAGAAGTGCGAGGAGAACTCGGTGGAGCTGCGGGTGGTGGCCACCAGCCGGGCCGTGCTGCGGCCGCTGCAGGTCACCCGGCTCGACGAGCAGCTGCGGATCACGTCGTCGGTGGACGAGGCCGTGGCGCCGCCCGCGACCGAAGCGAGCTGATTGCCCCGGCTCGCGCGGGGTACTCGCTGCCGGTGGACCGAGCCGGGGAGCGAGACATGATCGTGGTGAGCAAGCGGATTCCCGTCCCGCCCGAAAAGGTGTTCGCCGTCCTCGCCGACGGCTGGACCTACGCGGGCTGGGTGGTCGGCGCCGCCCACATCCGGCAGGTGGACGGCCACTGGCCGCAGGTGGGTTCCCGGATTCACCACAGTGTCGGGCCGTGGCCGGTGAGCGTGCAGGACGTGAGTTGTGTGCTCGCGGTCGAGGAGAACGAGCTCCTCGAACTGGAGGCCCGCATGTGGCCGATGGGCGCCGCGAAGATCACGCTGACCCTGACCCCGGACACCGAGGGCGGCACCGAGGTCCAGATGGCGGAGAAGCTGGTGCGGGGCCCGCTGAGCGTGTTCCCGGAGCCGGTCCAGGCCGGGCTGCTGGCGCCGCGGAACACCGAAAGCCTCAACCGCCTGGCCGACATCGCCACGAACCGCTGACGGCGCGCTCGTCGCTTCACCGGCCTCACGAGTAGATCGCCCGGTGGGCTGCCTTGATCATCCCCCCGTACAGCCCGCCCACCAGCCCGTTCCGGGCCAGCGCCGCCCGGGCCGCGTTCGCTCCCGGGGCGCCGTGCACGGCCCCACCGGGATGAGCCGAGGCGCCCGCCAGGTACAACCGGTCGACGGGCGTGTCCGCCCTGGCCAGCCCGGGCACCGGCCGGAACACGAACTGCTGGTGGATCGCCGCGGTGCCGGCGTTGATCGCGCCCTCCGCGAGGCTCGCGTTGTGCGCCTCCAGCTCGCCCGGCCCCTGCACGCACCGCCCCTGGATCAGGCTCGTGAAACCGGGCGCTCGCTGCTCGACGATCTCCTGCATCCGGTCGGCGTACCGCTCCAGCCTGCTCCGGTCCCACTTCTCGCCCCGGGGGACGTGCGTGTACGCCCACACCGACTCCGTTCCCGCGGGCGAGCGGGACGGATCGGTCGTCGTCATCTGGCCGAGCAGCAGGAACGGCCGCTCGGGCACCCGGCCGCGGGCCAGGTCCGCGCCGTAGGCGGTCAGCCCGTCGAGATCGGCGTCCAGGTGCACCACGCCCGACCGGCGCGCCTGCTCGGCCGTCCACGGGATCGTCCCGGACAGGGCCCAGTCGACCTTGATCGTGGCGTTGTCCCACTGGAACCGGTCCAGGTCGGACACCAGCCGCGCGGGCAGGTGTTCCTCCCCGACCAGCTCCCGGTACAGCGCCGGCGCCGGCACGTCCGCCAGCACCGCCCGCCTGGCCCGGACCGGTTCGCCGTGCTCGTCCCGCACGCCCATCGCCCGGTTGCCGGCGACGAGCACGTTCCGCACCCGGCGGTTGCACTCGACCCGGCCGCCGCGGTCGGCCAGGCGGCGGACGAGGGCGGTGACGATCCGGTCCGCGCCGCCTTCCGGCACCGGGAACCCCACGTCCTGCCCGGCCATCCCCAGCAGCCACCCGAACACACCGCTGCCGGCGTTGTCCGGGCCGAGGTCGGTGTGCAGGGCGTTGCCGGCGAACAGCAGCCGCGCGCCTTCGCCGTCGAACAGTTCCTCGCCGAGGCGCCGCACCGGCAGCGTCACCATCCGGACGAGCCGGAGGGCTTCCGCGACTCCGATCTTCCGCACCAGCTTCGACGCCGACCGCACCGGCGGAAACGGGCGCAGGACCGATTCCAGCAGGTCGTGCCGCACGCGCTGCCACTGGTCGAACGCGTCGCGCCAGGCGTCGCCGTCCGCGGCGGCGAAGGCCGCGACCGAGGCGGCCGTCTCGTCGAGGTCCCGGGACAGCGCCACGGCCCGGTCGTCGGGCAGGACGTGCGCGAGCACCAGCGGCGCGTGCTGCCACACCAGGCCGTAGGAGTCCAGGCCGAGTTCCCGCAGCACCGGCGACGCGTAGCCGAGCGGGTAGAACGCGCTGTACAGGTCGCTGAGGAACCCGGGCGCGGTGATCTCGGCGCTGCGCACCGCCCCGCCCGGCTCCGGCTCGGCCTCGAGCACGAGCACGCTCCAGCCGGCGTCGGCGAGCACGTTCGCCGCCACGAGCCCGTTCTGACCCGCGCCCACGACGACCGCGTCGACAGTTTCGGTCACGAGGCTCCCTTCTAGGCCTGCGTCTGGCGGCTGGGCCGGCCCAGCCTGATCCCAGCCAACCGCTCCAGCCACGATTCCGCAGCGCGCGGCGCCAGCGGCCCGCTGCCGGTGCCGCTGCCGTCGCGCATGCCGGCGACCAGTTCGGCGAGCGCCTCCTTCGCGTCGTGGCGGGGTTCCCAGCCCAGCTGGGCGCGGGCGCGGGTGGTGTCGATCAGCGGCGCCTGGTCGGCGAGGGTGAGCCAGCCCGGGTGCATCGGCTGCAGCCCGAGCCGCCAGGTCGGCAGGGCGAGGCCGGTGACCAGCCGGCGCGGCACCGGCACCCGGAAGCCGCCGAACAGCTCGGCGAGGTCGTGGACGCCGAGGACGGGTTCGGCGGCGAGGTTGAAGGCGCCCTCCGCGTGGTGGTCGAGCATGAGGCAGATGGCGTCGGCGACCTCGGCGGCGTGCACGGCCTGGACGCGCAGACCGTCCCACAGCGGCACCGGGAGCAGGCGGTTGCCGATCACCGCGGGCGGCAGGAGGGGGCTCAGGGTCCAGCGCGCGAGCTGGCCGCCGGAGTCGTACTGGGCGACGGCGCACGGCCGGAACACCGCGACGCGGACGTCCGGGTGCTGGCGGGCGAACAGTTCGACGAGTCGTTCGAGGCGGGCCTTGTCGCGGCTGTAGGCGCTGCCGGGGACGCCGGTGCGGGGCCAGTCCTCGGCGACGCGGGTCCAGCGCGGGGCGGGCGTGTAGGCGGCGACGGAGGAGGCGCAGACGAGCCGGGGAACCCCGGCGCCGGCGACGGCTGCCAGGACCTCCTGGGAGCCCTCGATGTTGGTCCGGTTGCGCGGCGGCTCGTCCACGGCGGGGTGGATGGCCCAGGCGAGGTGGACGACGGCGTCCGCCCCGGCGAAGACCTTCGGCAGGAGGTCCGGGGCGTCGTCGGAGTCGAGGTCGCAGGGGACCCAGTGGGCGCGGTCGTAGGGTGGACGGCCGTCCGGGACGCGCCGCGCCAGCCCGACGACCTCCCAGTCCGGCCTGCGGGCGGCCGCGCGCAGGAACGCGGTGCCGAGACTGCCGGACGCCCCGGTGACGACGACCTTCATGGCGGACGTGTTCCACCCGGGCGCGCCGGCTAACCCCGGGTACCGGAACTTCTCCGCGCCATGGGCGCGGCGCGTGTGCCCTCGGCAAAGCGGGCGCGCGGAGCCGCCACCATCCGAACCGGGCGGCGCAGCGGGCGCGGCGCCCCATCCGGGGCGCGTAGCCTCACCCGCCTCAGCCCTCCCACGGACCGGGCGCGGACAGCCGCCCCCCAGCCGGGGCGGCGCCCCAGGGTCAGTCCTCCGGCAGTGTGGGTGCCCCGGGTGTCGCCACCGTGGCGAGGCGCGTGCGGATCGCTCGGTGGGCGTAGTCGTAGCGGGATGGGTCGTCGTGCAGGAGGGCGTCTTCCGCGGCCGCCCGGGTGAGCGCGTCCAGCTCGAAGGCCAGCTGCCCGGCGTCCACGTCCGCGGCGATCTCGCCCATCTCCTGCGCCTCGGCGATCGTCGTGCGGTAGAGGGTCTGCCAGTCGCGCCGGCCGGCGGCTATCGCGTCGCGTACGCGGCCCGGGCGCGCGTCGAACTCGGCCGCCGTCGCGATGAAGAAACACCCGCCCTCGAACACCGGCTGCCGCACGTACGCCAGCCACGCCTCGGCCAGCGCCCACACCCGCCGGATCCCCGCCGGGGCCTTCCGCGCGGGCTTCACGACCTTGCCCACGAACACCTCGATCGCCGCGCGCACCGTGGCCAGCTGCAGCTCTTCCTTCGACCCGAACTGCGCGAACACCCCGCTCTTGCTCACGTCCAGCTCGGTCGCCAGCCGCCGCACGGACAGGCTCTCCAGCCCCTCCACCGACGCGATGTCCATCGCCCGGTCCAGGATCACCCGCCGCGACCGCAGCCCGCGCTGCACCCGCTTGTCGACACGCGCTTCCGCCACCCGGCCAGTCTATCCCGGACGACCGTCCACTGCTGAGCGGTTCCCGCCGCCGCGTTGCCCGCTCGACCAGGCGAAACTCAGCGTACAGCCGTCCACCAGGCCAACGAGCGAGATGTCCGGAGGACCTCACCGCGGTGCTCCTGGTGCGGTCCACAGAGGACTAATCGCCCGAACCCGGTTCGGCCATCCGGCGGTGCATCGCCGCCTTCACGGTGTCCGGCACGGCGCGCGCGGCCGCGGCCTGGACCTTGTTGCGCGCCGAACCGGCGATCACCTTGTCCTTGCCCGCCATCATCGCCGCGAACCCCTGCTCGGCGACCTCCGCCGGATCGTCCTTGGGGCCCTGCGCGATCTTGGTGTCGGTCATCCCGGCGCGCTCGAAGAACTCGGTGTCCGTCGGCCCCGGCAGCAACGCCGTGACCGTCACCCCGCTGTCCTTCAGCTCCTCGCGCAGCGCCTCGGCGAACGACGCCAGGAAAGCCTTCGTCGCGTTGTACACGGCCTGGAACGGGCCGGGAGTCATCGCCGCGACCGACGAGGTGAACAGCACCCGCCCCGCGGCCTGCTCGACCATCCCCGGCAGCAGGCGCCGGGTCAGGTGCACCGCCGAGGTCACGTTCAGGTGGATCACGTTCAGCTCGTCCCGCAGCGTCCCGTCGACGAAGGCGCCGCCCACCCCGACCCCGGCGTTGACGGCCAGCGCGGCCAGCGGGCGGTCCACCGACGCCACCGCGGCGACCAGGTTCTCGACTCCGTCGTAACTCGCGAGATCGCCCCGCACGGCCAGTACCTGCGCCCCGAGCGCCATCAGCTCGCGCTGGGCGTCGTCGAGTTCCGCGTTCTCCGCGGCGATCACGAGGTCGTAGCCGTGCGAGGCGAACTGCTTCGCCAGCTCGCGGCCGATCCCGGTGGAGGCACCGGTGACGACCGCCAGCGGTCTCGTCAGTGCGTTGGTCATGCCGGGCGGTTACCCCGATCCGGACCGCCCACTCGGGTCACGCGTTGCCGCGCGCCGCGCTGATGTCACCGAGCGCCGATGACGGGTCGCGCTCGATCGCGGCGTCACCGACCGACACGACACCCACCGGCTGGTCGTGGTCGACCACCGCGATCCGCCGCACGGCGTGCTGCCGCATCCGCTGGACGGCGGCGTCGGCCGGCTCCTCCGGGCTCGCGGTGACCAGCTCGCCGCTGCACACCTCGCCCAGCGTGCAGCTCGCCGGGTCGTCCTTGTCCGCCAGCGCGCGAACCACCAAATCGCGATCGGTCACGATGCCGGCCAGCCGGTCGCCGTCGCGGACCAGGACGTTGCCGATGTCCTTCTCCCGCATGGCTTGCGCGGCCTGCCGCACCGGGGTGTCCGCGGACAGCGTCACCGGGTTGCGGGTCATCACGTCGCGCACGAGCTGCGCCATGGTTTTCCGACCTCCTCGCAGTGGGTTGTCATCCCTTCCCCCGATGCCGTTCCCCGATCGGGGCCGCCGAAACCGGCTACCGTGGACGAGAGCACTTCACCGGAGCAGGAGGACGCGCCCGTGACCGACGCCTGGCACCGCCCGTTGCGGCACATCAAGGGCAGCGAGCTGACCGGCGACACCGCGCAGACCAGCGGGATGCGCCGTCTGGAGGCCGTGTCCGGCAAGACCGCGGGCTCGGAGAAGGTCTGGATGGGCGAGACGCACGTGGGCCCGCACACCAATTCCGGTGACCACCACCACGGTGAGGCCGAGACGGCGATCTACGTGAAGTCCGGGCACCCGGTGTTCGTGTTCGCCGATGGCGACGAAGAGATCCGGCTGGAGACCGAGCCAGGCGACTACGTCTTCGTGCCACCGTGGGTTCCGCACCGCGAGGAGAATCCCGGCGACGAGGACGCGGTCGTGATCATCGCCCGCAGCAGCCAGGACGGCATCGTGGTCAACCTGCCCAGCCTCTGGTCTCCGGTGGACGAACCGGATTCCTGAGCCGAGCCGGCTCAACCCCACTTCTCCGGGCTCTGTTGGGCGCCACCCCGGCGCCACGTATGATCCTCGCCAGCGTCAAGCAGCCGGCGCCCGCGCCGTCCGAACGGCGGACGGCACCACAGAGGCGAAGGGCTTGACGATGAACGAACTCCGGCGGATACATCCGCGCTCATCCGCAGTGGGAAGGCTCCGGTTCTGATCCTCCCCGGATCCCGGATCACCCACCCCATCACGGCACCCGTCCCCCGCTCGCTGCCCGCGCGGCGGTCCGGCGGCATGCCGGGCAGCGCACACGCGGAGAGAACCGACACATGACCAGACCCGAGCGGCCCGCGCCACTGGCCAGACTCGACGACGTCACCCTCGCACTGGAGAACCTGCGCGTCGGCCTCGACGACGAGGAGCCCCTCGACGCGGTACTGCGGCGGCTCGCCGAAACCGCGGTGAACGCGATCGCGGACGCCGACGCGGTCAGCGTCACCCTGCTCGACGACGCCGGCCCGCGCACCGCCGCCATCACCGACGACGAGCTGATCGGGATCGACCAGGCCCAGTACGCGGCGGGCGACGGACCGTGCCTGCTCGCCGTCACCACGCGCGAACCGGTCCGCGCGATGTCCAAACCGGACAGTGAGGGCTGGGCCGAGTTCGCCGCCGCCGCACAGGATCGCGGGGTCCTGACGTTCCTCGCCGTGCCGTTGCTGCTCGGCAGCGGCACCCGCGACGGCGACGAGCTGGTCGGTTCGCTGAACCTGTACAGCCGGATCGACGGCGCCTTCGACCCGTTCGACCAGAAGCTGATGCGGTTGTTCACCGGCGCCGCCTCCGCGGCCATCAGCAACGCGCGGCGCTGGTACCACGCGCGCCAGCAGATCCGGCACCTGGAGAACGCGCTCACCTCGCGGGCCGAGATCGACCAGGCCAAGGGGGTGCTGATGGCGGTGCACGGCATCAGCGCGGCCGAGGCGTTCGACCGGCTGGTGGACCAGTCGCAGCGGCAGAACATCAAACTCCGCCAGGTGGCCATCGATCTGCTGGAATCCGTGCGGTCACGCTGAGCCCCGGTCAGCCGCGGCGCATGGCGACCCGGGGCCACCGGTCCAGCCCGCGGGCGGCCTCCCGCGCGCGGATCCGGCGCAGCCCCGGCGTCAGCTCGTCCCCGGCCAGCCGCACGAAGCCGCACCGCTCGTAGTACGGCGCGTTCCACGGCACCTCCGCGAACGTGGTCAGCGTGAGCGCGGGGAAACCCGCCCGCGCGGCCTCCTCGATCAGCGCCCGCCCGATGCCGCGCCGCGCGACGGCGGCGTGCACCGACACCTGCTCGATGTGCAGCGCCCCGTCCACCGGCTCCGCGACCAGGTACGCCACCGGCTCCGGGTCGGCGGCCACCCAGGCGAACGGGTAGCGCGCCAGGTCCTCCGGCGCGGGCAGCTCGTCGTCGGCGATCTCGGGCATCCCGACGTCGCGGAAGCACTCCCCCGCCGAGCGTTCGATCTCCGGCAGCCGGTCGAAATCGGCCGCGGTGGCCGTCCTGATGCGCATGGCGACCAGTGTGACCGGGTATCGCCAGATCGATGACACGAATTTTGTCCCCCTGGTCCTGGTTCTCGCGGGCGCTGCGCTTCCCCGGGCGCGAGCGCGAGGCGATCGTGCAGGCGCTGAAGATGGCGCTCGCCGCGGTGCTCGCCTGGCTCGTCGCGCGCCTGGTGATCCCGTCGCCGCAGTCGTTCATCGCGCCGTACGCCGCGGTGTTCCTGATGACCGCCACCGTCTACCGCTCGCTGACCAACGCCGCGCAGCAGACGGCCGCGCTGCTGCTCGGGCTGGCCGTCGCCTACGCCGCGGCCCACCTGATCCCGCAGCCGGTGCTGGCGCTCGCGGCCGCGGTGTTCGTCGGGATGCTGCTCGGCCAGTGGCACCGGTTCGGCAGCAGCGGGATCTGGGTCGGGGTGACCGCGTTGCTGATGATCTCCTACGGCACCGCAGGGAACCTGCTCTACCTGGCCGAACGCATGGCCGAGAGCGTCCTCGGCGCGGCGATCGGGCTCGCGGTGAACACGGTGATCCTGCCGCCGGTCCACCTCCGGCACACCCGCGACGCGGTGACCGCGCTCGCCGCCGAGGTGCGCGACCTGCTGCGCTCGATCGCGGGCGACCTGCGCGACGAGTGGGACTCCGACACGGCGTCCCGGTGGCTGCGGCACGCCCGGCGTCTCGATTCGACGGTGCGGAAGGCCGACGAGGCGGTCAGCTGGGGGCGGGAGAGCGTGCGGTTCAACATCCGCTGGCTGGTGCACCGCCGCCGCGGCCGCAGCCCCCTGCCCTCGTCCTTCGAGTCGCCGCTGAGCGTGCTCACAGAAGTCTCCGAGCAGGTGAAACGCATCACCGAGGCGCTGCTCACGGCGGCGCAGCAGGACGAGGCCGACCGCGAGTTCACCCCCGGGTACGCGCGGCTGCTCGGCCAGCTGGCGGGGGCCGTCGCGTGCCTGGACCAGACCGACGACCGGCTCACCGATCTGCCCGGCTACCTGGACGAGCTGGCCGCGCGCCACCGCGAGCTGGACGGCCGGGTGCGGCTCGACCAGGTCACGACGGTGACCCGGCAGGCCGAGGACGCCGCGCTGCTCGCGGTGGCCCGCTCGATGCGCGTGCTGGAGACGGCCGCACCGCGGTGATCACCGTCCGGCGAGCAGTTCCTCCAGCTCGCCCAGCACGTCGTCCACCGACACCGTCGCCACGAAGGAATCGTCGTGCGCGCAGCGGGGCAGGTCCTCGCGCGTGCAGTCCACGCCGCACACCGGGCAGTTCGACATCCACGAGATCAGCACCCGGTGCCGCGACCGGCCGAGCGGCCCGGCGTTGACCACGTTGCCCATCCAGTACACGCTGACCGTCGGCGCGCCGACCGCCGCCGCCAGGTGCCGCGGCCCGCTGTCGTTGCCGGCGAACGCCGAGCACCGGTCCAGCACCCCGACCAGCGCGGACATGCTCAGCGACGTCAGCGGCCGCACCGGCGGCCCGGCCATCCCGGCCACCCGCTCCACCAGCTCACGCTCGTCGGGCGCCCCGATCACCACCACTCCCCGGCCGCTCGCCGCGAGCTTGGCCGCGATCTCGGCGAACCGCTCCGCGGGCCACCGCCGGCGCGGGTCACCGGCCCCGGGGTGCACCACGACTACCGGCTGGGCAACCCCGTCGAGCGCCGGAGCCGCCGCCGCGCGGTCCGCGTCGGTCACCACGATCGACGGCTCCAGCTCCACCGGCCGCGCCCCGGCCAGCCCGACGACCTCCAGCGCCCGCAGCACCTCGTGCTGGTAGTAGCGGAACGGCAGCCACCGGTCCGCCTCCGCCGCGTCCGGGGTCCGCGCGCCGACCAGGTACCGCGGTTCCAGCTTGCGCAGAAAGGGATTCGAGTTCCGCCCGCCGCCGTGCAGCTGCACCGCCAGGTCGACCGGCTTCAGCGCGTCGAACCACGCCCGCTGCTCGGCCTCGTCGAACGGCTGGCCCGCGGGCTCGTGCACGTTCTCGTACGGCGGCAGCGGCCGCACCTCCGTCACCGGCGACGGGCGCCCGGCGAACAGCTCACGGTGCAGTTCCGTGCCCAGCAACACGATCTCGGCGTCCGGGTAGGCGCCGCGCAGCGCGGCCATCGCCGGCACCGCGAACAGCAGGTCCCCCAGACCACCGCCGCGCAGCACGGCGATCCTGCGCACATCCGGCCACTTCGCTTCGATCGGGCCGACGGCCGGCCCAAGCTCCGAGTTCACCACGCCCGCAAGGTGCCCGTTTCCGCAGGCAGCAAACAGAAATGTTTCGCAGCCCAAGATCCGGCTACTGGTGGAGCAGGAGAAGAAGCGGAGGTGGACATGGCAGGCGAGACCAAGGACGTGGCCCCCATCACGCCGGACCTCGTCCGGCTGCTGTCGGAGACCGCGCCCACGGTCGTGGTGCTCGGCGACGCGATCCTGGACGTGTGGCTGTCCGGCCACTGCGAACGCATCTGCCGCGAGGCCCCGGCGCCCGTCGTCGACGTGGGGGCGCGTGCCCTGTCGCCGGGCGGGGCGGCGAACACCGCGGCGAACCTGGCCGCGCTGGGCGCGCGGGTCCGGTTCGTCAGCGTCGTCGGCGACGACGAACCCGGCCGGGAACTGGCCGCGCTGCTGGACTCCCACGGCGTCGACACGGCGAACCTGCTCACCGCACCGGCGCGGCGCAGCATCAGCAAGCAGCGCGTGGTCGCCGACGACCAGGTGATGCTGCGCTTCGACGAGGGCGACCGCGACGACCTGCCCGCGGTCCAGACGAACCGCCTCACCCAGGCGCTGGAAAAGTCGCTGGCCGGCGCGGACGCGCTCATGGTGTGCGACTACGGCAACGGCCTGCTCGGCAAGCCCCTGCGGGACGCGGTGGCGCGGCTGCGCGCGGACATCCCGCTGCTGGTCGTCGACGCGCACGACTTCGAGCACTGGCAGCAGGCCCGCCCCGACCTCGTCACGCCCAACGCCGCCGAGGCCGCGCACCTGCTCAGCGTCGAGCTGCCCGAACCGGGCGAGGAGCGGGCGCGCCTGTTCGAAGACGAGCGGCGGACGCTGCTCGACAAGACCGGCGCGGCGGCCGCGGTCGTGACCATGGACCGGCACGGCGCGATGTTGCTCACCGGCGAGGGCCGCGGCTACCGCACGTGGGCCGATCCCGCGCCGGAAAGCCAGGCCAGCGGCGCCGGGGACACGTTCGCGGCCGCGCTCGTGCTGACCCGGGCCGCGGGCCTGCCGACCACGAGCTGCATGGAGCTGGCGCAGGCCGCGGCGAACGTCGTGGTGCACAAGGACGGCACGGCGATCTGCACGCCCGCCGAGCTTTCCCTGGCGCTGAGCCGGGAACGCGAGGCCGCGGTGCCCGCCGGCGAACTCGCCCGCGCCGTCGCCGCACACCGCGAGGCCGGGCGGCGGGTCGTGTTCACCAACGGCTGCTTCGACGTGCTGCACCGCGGGCACATCACCTACCTCAACGAGGCCAAGCGGCTCGGGGACGTGCTGATCGTCGCGGTCAACTCCGACGAGAGCGTGCGCCGGCTCAAGGGCGCGGACCGGCCGGTGAACACGGCGCAGGACCGCGCGGCCGTGCTGTCCGCGCTCAGCTGTGTGGACCACGTCGCGGTGTTCGAAGAGGACACCCCGATCGAGTTGCTGAAGCTCCTCGAGCCGCAGCTCTACGTCAAGGGCGGCGACTACACGGAGAACATGCTGCCCGAGGCGCCGACCGTGCGCGCCTACGGTGGCGAGGTCCGCGTGCTCGGCTACGTCGCGGACCATTCGACGACATCGGTCATCGAGAAGATCCGGACCTCGGCCCCGGTCGGGGAGGGCGCGTGAGGGTCGACGTCCTCATCCCGACGCGCGAGCGGCCCGCCGAGCTGGCCGTGACGCTGTCCGGCCTGGCCGCGCAGGACTTCCCGGACTTCGCCGTGCACGTGGCCGACCAGTCCGATGGGGACGCGTCCTACGACTCCCCACCGGTCCAGGCGATGGTGCGGGTGCTGCGGCACCGCGGGCACCCGGTGCACCTGAGCCGGAACCTGCCCCGGCGCGGGCTGGCACAGCAGCGGAACCACCTGCTGGACCAGTCCAAAGCGGACTACGTGCTGTTCCTGGACGACGACGTGTGGCTCGAACCCGGGGCGATCACCCGCCTGCACTCGGCGATCACCGAGCTGGGCTGCGGCATGGTCGGCAACGCCGTCACCGGACTGTCCTACCTGGACGATCGGCGGCCGGACGAGCTGGAGCCGTACGAGGAGTGGGAGGGCAGCCCCGAGCCGGAGCAGATCACGCCCGGCACGCGCGAATGGCAGCGCTGGACCCTGCACAACGCGGCCAACCCGACGCACCTGTCGGAGCGGGTGTGGCACCGTCCGAAGTGGACAGCCTACAAGGTGGCCTGGGTCGGCGGCTGCGCGATGTTCGACCGCGAGGCGCTGGTGAACGTCGGCGGGTTCGAGTTCTGGCAGCAGCTGCCCCCGGAGCACTGCGGTGAGGACGTGCTGGCCCAGATGAAGGTCGCGGCCAAGTACGGGGCGGCGGGCATCCTGCCCACCGGCGCCGTGCACCTGGAGTCACCGACCACGGTGGTGAACCGGGACACCGAAGCCTACGACGTCGTTCCCCCGTGAGGATCATGAGCGAGCCCGTTTCCGAGCAGCGCCTCCGGCTCCGCGACGCATTCCTGAGCCGGGCGGCGGACGAACTCTTCAAACACGACGAGCGGTTGCGTGGCCTCGACCTCGGGGTCCGCTTCGACCGCGGCGTGGCGCACCTGACCGGCGAGGTCGGCGAACGCGCGCACCTGGACACCGCGCGCGAGCTGATCGGGCGGCTGGACGGGGTGTTCGCCGTGTGGGACCGCGTGCGGGTCGGCGGGCGGGACCCGCTGATCCTGGACCTGGGCTGCGGCGGGCAGAAGCAGTACCCGGGCAACCTGGGCGTGGACCTGGTGACCACCCGCGAGGTGGACGTGGTGGCCGACCTGTCCGGGCCGCTGCCGTTCGCGGACTCGTGCGCGGACCGGGTGTTCCTGGTGCACATCCTGGAGCACCTGATCGACTTCCTGCCGCTGGTGGACGAGGTGCACCGGGTGCTGCGGCCGGACGGCATCGCCTACGTGCTGTCCCCGTGGTGGCGCTACGTGAACGCGGTGGCCGATCCGACGCACGTGCGGCTGCTGGACGTGCAGACGATCAAGGGCATCTGCCGGCGGCCGGGGTCGTCGCGCACGTGGTTCCCGCTGCACGCGGGCTGCGACGGGGCGAGCATCTTCGCCGAGCTGCGGCCGGTCAAGGACGGTTCGGCGGAGGAACCGGACGCGGGACACATGTCCCGATTCTTCGACTGAGTGACCTGACTCGCACCGGCGCCCTCCCGTCGGCGGGGGTGGACCGCGCGATGCCTACCGTGACCCGCATGACGACCCACAGGATTCCGGCGGGTGCGATCAACCTGTGGCCGGAGCAGCCCGAGAGCACGACCCGGACCGGCGGCACCGAGAACCGCGGGCTGGTGTGGTCGGCGCTCTGGCAGCACGACGAGACCGAGCAACCCACCTCCGACGCGCAGTCCTGAGCGCCGCGTCCCGCCCTGGCCTGGTCCGTGGCCGGGGCGCGGGCAGGTGGCGCATCAGGGACGCGGACGGTTCGGTTGACGGCTGGCGCGGTTCACCCCCGGCCGCGACCCTCTTCGGCTGCGGCTCAGCGGTAGGGATCGGTGATCTCGCACAGCTTCTCCAGCGTCTCCCGCAGCTGGGTCAACCGCCGCTTGCCCACGTGCTTCTCCCACTCGGCCTCGATCCGGGCTATCTCGGCTTCCGCGTGCGGTACCGCCTCGCGGGCCTTGTCCGTGCCGTGGATCAGGCGCGCCCGGCCGTCGCGCGGGTCCGGCATCCGCTGCACGTACCCGGCCCGCTCCAGCTGGTCGACCAGGAACCCGGCGGTCTGCTTGGTCACCTGCGCCGCCTCGGCCAGCTCCGTCAACCGGCTGCCGCCCGGGTTGAGCCGCTGCAACAACCGCGCCTGCGCGAGCGTCAGGTCGAACCCCGCGGCGCGGATCGCGTCCATCACCCGGTTCTCCAGGTGCCGGTACGGGATGTAGAGCAGCAGTCCGGTGTTCACGCCCGCTCCTTGACGATAGTCAGAGGCTTTGATTAAAGTAGTCAGACTATCTTACCACTTTCGGGCGAGGTTCCCATGGACCACAACGACAAGTGGCTGGCGATCGACGCGGAGCGCACGCGGCTGGCCGACCTCTTCGAATCCCTGACCGACGCCGAGCGGGCCCACCCGTCGCTGTGTGACGACTGGACCGTCCACGACGTCGTGACGCACGTGGCGCTGGCCCCCTACCTCAGCGTCGGCGCCGCCCTCAAGGCGGCGATCCGGGCACGCGGCAGCTTCAACCGCATGGTCCACGACCTGACCAAGCGGGAGGCGGCGCGGCACTCACCGGCCGAGGTGGTGGACATGCTGCGGGGCGCGATCGGCGTCCGCCGTCTCGCGCCCCGGCAGTCCCTCGACAACGCGCTGATGGACGTGCACGTCCACACGCAGGACATCGCGATGCCGCTCGGCAGGCGCCTGCCGATGCCTGCCGACGCGGCGGTCGCGGCCGCGGACCACCTGTGGGACATCGGTTTCCCGTTCCACGCCCGCAAACGCCTGGCCGGCCACCGTCTCATCGCAACGGACGCCGACTGGAGCGCGGGCGAGGGCGCGGAGGTCCGCGGTCCGATCCAGGCCCTGGTCATGCTGCTGGCCGGCCGCACCGCGACCATCCCGCAGCTGACCGGGATCTAGGCGGCGCGGTTCTCCCGGCCGCGCTCGACGGCGGTGAGCCCCCAGCCGAGCGCGATCATGCCGACCCCCAGGGCCAGGTGCAGCCAGTTGTCGGCGTTGTTGAGCGGGACGAAGTTCGCGCCGCTGTTCTGGTCGATCACCAGCCCGTAGACCCACAGCAGCAGGTACACGAAGCCGCCCAGCACCAGGAAGCCGCGCGCGCCGCCCGGCGTGCGGGCCAGTGCCAGGCCGACGATGCCGAACAGCAGGTGCACGAGGTTGTGCAGGATGGACACCGCGAAGACACCCAGCAGCATCGCGCGGGAGTGGTGGCCGGCGAAGGTGAGGTCACCGTAGTTCGTCGTGATGCCCGGGATGAACCCGAGGATCCCGACCAGCAGGAACACGGCGGCGACGATGGTGGCCGCGGCCTGCACCGGCCTGCGAGCCGTGGTCGCGGTTGCGGAACGCCCGGTCATGACTACTCCTTAGGGACGAAGTGACCCCCGGATAGCCCCCCCGCAACGTTTCGAAACCAGTTCACGCGCGGCGGCGGACGAGATTCATCGCGACGAGACCCGGCACGACCTGGCCGTCCTGGTTGAGCAGCTCGCCGCGGGTGTGGACGAGCCCGCGGTCCGCCTTGGAGCGCGACGCCCGCGCCGACAAGGCTGGCGTTGCGGGAGCGGTAGTGGTCGGCGAATCTGCAGGCCCGCGGTGTGCCGGCCGCTGGCGATGAGCCCGCCGAACGGCCCCGCGCTCGCCCACTCCGGCCCGGAGCGCTGGGGCACGTCAGCGAACGACCGGGCGGTGGCTCGTTCCGACAGCACTACCCCTGGCCGCAACCCGCGGCCCGCCCCGCCCGGCGTGGACGAGCCCGTGGTCCGCCTTGGAGTGCGACGCCCGCGCCGACAGGATGGTGGCGCGCAGCCGCAGCGAGCCCGGCCGCACCGGCGCGGGCAGGCGCAGCCGTCCACGCCGGGCGAAGCGAGGCTGGCGTTGCGGGAGCGGTAGTGGTCGGCGAATCTGCAGGCCCGCGGTGTGCCAGCCGCGCTGGCGATGAGCCCGCCGAACGGCCCGCGCTCGCCCACTCCGGCTCGGGGCGCTGGGGCGCACGTCAGCGAACGCCCGGGCGGTGGCTCGTTCCGACAGCACTACCCCTGGCCGCAACCCGCGGCCCGCCCGCACGCATCGACAGCCCCAGGCGTAGCTCACCCGCAGGCCCCCGGGCCGCCGTTCACCCCGCCGCGGCCTGCCATCCGGCCGGGAACGGGCTCAGCGCACCGGCCGTCCGCCGGTACCCCGGGTCAGCGGGCGGGGCTGCTCAGCGCGTGCGCGGCCGCCAGCGCCTCCGCCGTCTCCGCGGCCATCCGTCGCACGTCGAAGTCCTCGACGGCCTTCTCCCGGGCCGCGCGGGACAGCTTCCGCCGCAGCGCCACGTCCGTGCTCACCCGGTCCAGCGCGTCCGCCAGGGCTCGCGCGTCCCCGGGTGGGACGATCATCGCCGCGCCGGCCAGCTCCGCCACCGTCTCCCCGACGGCCGTCGTCACGCAGGGCAACCCGTGCGCCATCGCCTCCAGCACCGCCAGCGACAACGTGTCCCGCCGCGACGGCAGGCAGAACACGTCCAGCCCGCGCAGGAAAGCGCTCACATCGCGCAACCGCCCCAGGAAGCGCACCGGCAGCCCGCGCGCCCGCTCCGCCAGGTCCCGCACGTCGCCGGCGACCAGCACCCGCACCTCGCGCCCCCGCCGCCGCAGCGCCGCCACCGCGGGCAGCAGGTCCAGCCCCGTCACCCCGCCGATCGCGCCGATCACCACCGGTGTCCGGTCCGACGGGCCGACCGGCTCCGGCGGCACCTCCACACCCGGCCGGATGCGGGTCACCCGCTCGGCCGGCGTGCCCAGCTCCCGCAGCCTCGCCTCGACGATCCGCGACGGCGCCAGCGCACCGGCCAGCCGCCGGTAGCAGTCCCAGACCGCGCTCGACGCCGGCGCGCCGCCGGTGCGGTGCAGCGTCGCCACGGTCGGCGCGACGGCCTCCGCGGCCTGCAACGCGGCCAGGTTCGCCCCGGCGTCGGCCAGGTTGACGTGCACGACGTCCGGCGAAAGCGCTCGCAGCGCGTCCTCGATCTGCGGCGCCCACACGCTGCGCACCGCCGGCGCCACGATCTGCTTCGGCACCCGCTCCGGGAACGCGCCGGCGAGACCGTCGCCCACGACGATGCTCGGCGCCACCCACGGCGGCAGGAACCGCAGCAGCCGCCGGACGTAGACCTCCGCGCTGCCGAACACCTCGTTGTCCACCACCAGTGCCACGCTCAGGCGTCGCATCGCCACCTCACGTAGTCGGCATATCGGACAGTTACCCGTTCCGTGATCAGGCACACCTAACCGGCCGGTCAGCACCCTGACCGATCGGTTAGCATGGTCGTTGTGGAACACGTGACATGCTGTGTAGTAGGCGGGGGCCCGGCCGGGATGATGCTCAGCGTCCTGCTGGCCAGGGCCGGAGTCAAGGTGACCGTACTGGAGAAGCACGGGGATTTCCTGCGGGACTTCCGCGGGGACACCGTTCATCCGTCGACGCTGCGCCTGTTGGACGAGCTCGGCCTGGGCCAGAAGTTCGCGGCGGTGCCGGGCCCCGAACTGACCGAGATGCGGATGCGGGTCGCCGGCGAAACCGTGGTGGCGGCGAACTTCGGCCGCCTGCCGGGCCGGCACAAGCACATCAGGATGGTCCCCCAGTGGGACTTCCTGGACCTGCTGGCCTCCGCCGAGCCGCTGGACCTGCGCATGAACACCGAGGTCACCGGTCTGCGCCGGACGAACGGCCGGGTGACCGGCGTGACCTACCGGGACGCCGACGGCGAGGGTGAGCTGTCCGCGGACCTGGTGGTCGCGTGCGACGGCCGGGATTCCCTGGTGCGCCGGGAGGCCGGGCTGCGACCACTCGAATTCCCCCTGCCGATGGACGTGTGGCAGGTGCGGATTCCCGCGCCACCGCACGAAGAGCGCGACGGCCGGGTGTTCGGGGTGTTCGGGAACGGGCAGGTCGCGGTGACGATGGACCGCGGCGAGTACCACCAGACCTCGTACCTGATCCGCAAGGGCGAGGACGCCCAGCTGCGCGCCCGTGGCCTGGAGTGGTTCCGCGGACGGCTCGCCGAACTGTTCGGCTGGGACGCCGAGGTGCTGGCCGACATCCGGTCGTGGGACGACGTGAAGCTGCTCGAGACGTCGATGGGCCGGCTGCCGCAGTGGTACGTCGACGGCCTGCTGTGCCTGGGCGACGCCGCCCACACCATGTCGCCGGTGGGTGGGGTCGGGGTGAACCTCGCGATCCAGGACGCCGTCGCGGCCGCCCGGATCCTGGCCGGGCCGCTGTCTGCCGGCCGGGTGTCCACACAGGACCTGGCGAAGGTCCAAAAGCGACGCGAGTTCCCGACGCGGGTGGCGCAGCGGGCGCAGCTGGGCGAGCACGAGATGCTGCTCAAGCCCGCGCTCGACGGCACCCTGACCCGCGTGCCGCCGCCGCTGCGCGCGGTACAACGGATCCCGGCGCTCGCGGTGGTGGCCGCCTACCTCGGCGGGATCGGCGTGCGCCCGGAACGCGCACCCGCCTTCGCGCGGCGCTAGGTGTTGTGGCTTGTGAGGTTGTGGACGGCGTGTTGGGTTGATTGTGGGGAGGGCCTCGGGGCGGAGTGGGTGTTGTGACGCATCCACTACCAGCCCTGGAGGTCCTCGATGGGTCACGCTGACGCACGCACCACGGTGCATGCCCGGCAGTTGATCGTGCAGCGTTGGCTGACCGTTCCTCCCGCCCACATCACAGCCCCACCCGCCTGCCTGTACCGAAGCCGCGATCCTGGCGTTGCGTCAGCAGTGCCATCGGGGTGCGGTGTTCCTCGCTGGGCAGCTCGGGCTGGTGGCCTCCACCGTCGGTCGTGTCCTGCGCCGGCACCAGGCGCCACCCCTGTCCACGCTCGACCCGATCACCGGGATGCCGGTGCGGCGGCGGCATTCGTGCATCCGCTACGAACGCCGTTCCCCGGGCGAGCTGCTGCACATCGACATCAAGAAACTCGGGCGAGTGCCTGACGGCGGCGGCTGGCGGGTGCACGGCCGCAGCGAGCAGGTCCGCGGCCGCGGTATCGGCTACGACTACCTGCACGTCGCCCTCGACGACCACACCCGCCTGGCCTACGTCGAAGCCCTGCCCGACGAACGCGACACCGCCGCCGCCGCCTTCCTGCACCGCGCCGTGGCCTGGTTCCGCCACCACGGCATCACCGTGCTGCGAATCCCGACCGACAACGCCCTGGCCTATCGCCGAGGCACCTGCTGGGCCGCGGTCTGCACCGCCCTCGGGCTGCGCCGCCGCTACATCAAACCGGCTGCCCCTGGACCAACGGCACAGCCGAACGCTCCAACCGCACCCTGCTCACCGAATTCGCCCACGCCCAGCCCCGGACCTCCCACACCCACCGCCCGGCACCCTTGCCCGCCTGGATCCAGCACTACAACACTGAACGCGCACACTCCGCCCTAACAGGCCACCCACCCATCACCCGACCGCCCTGACCCTCCACAACGTGCCAGGTCACAACACCTAGCTGCCGGGCCTGCGCGGAGGCGGCCTGCCTTCCCGACCGCGGGGTGCGGCTGCTACGCCCGCCCTACCGCACCCCGCGCGCGCAAACCGGTCCAGCAACTGATCGAGCCGGGCCAACACGATCCCTGATCGCCTACGGCCGCGCCACCGCCTTCGCGCGGCGCTGGTTCCCGCACTGGTGTGAAAGGACCTTCCGGCGAGGTAGGCGAATGCGCCCCCGGCTAGGAGATCGCCGCCAGGACGAATCGCTCCAGCTCGTCGGCCGCGTCGTCCAGGTCCAGCTCGGGGTGCGCGAGCCAGTGCGACACCACGCCGTCGATCGCGCCGCCGATCGCCAGCGCGACCGTCCGAGTGTCGAACTCGCGCAGCTCCCCGGCGCGCTGCCCGTCCTCCAGCAGGCCGGCCAGCACCTGCCAGCGGCCGCCGGCGTCGTGCGAGCCGGGCGCCTTGAGCCTCGTCCCGTTCGCGTCGTCCAGCAGCACCTCGGTGATGAGCCGGACGTGCCGCCGGTGCGCCGACTGGTACCCGATCATCGCCCGCACGTAGGCCGTGACCGCGGACCGCGCGTCCGGCTGCCCGTCCACCCGGTCCCGCACGTAGTCGCCGAACTGCCGGAACACCTGCTCCAGCGCCGCCTGCGCGAGGTTCTCCTTCGACGAGAAGTGGTACAGCACCGCGGCCTTGGAGATGCCGGCCGCCTCGGCGATCGCGGACAGTGACGTGCCGCGGTAGCCCTTGCTGGAGATCAGGTCGATGGTGCACTCGATGATCTGCTCCCGGCGGGCACGCTCGGTGAAGGTCATGGGCCGGGACATGCCCCGATCCTAGAGGTTGCCCGCTCGCCCCGGGGGTATCCGGCCGGAATGCTGAGTTCGATCCTGCGGGGCGCCGCCGCCGGGGCGGCCGGGGCCACCGCGCTCAACGCCGCGACCTACGTCGACATGGCCGTCCGCGGGCGCCCGGCGAGCTCGCTGCCGGAAGAGGCGGTCGAGAAGATCGCGCGCACCCTCGGGGCCGGGATCCCCGGCGACGAGGAGCGCAAGCAGGCCAGGGAAACCGGTCTCGGGGCGCTGCTCGGGCTGGTCACCGGGACCGCGGTCGGCGCGGCCTACGGCGCGGCGCACGGCGCGGGCTGGCGGCCGGACGTGCTCCGCGGCGGCCTCGCGGCGAGCGGAGCCGCGCTGGTCGCCGCGAACGGGCCGATGACCGTCCTGCGCATCACCGACCCGCGCCGCTGGAGCGTCGCCGACTGGATCAGCGACCTGGTCCCGCACGTGGCCTACGGGTTCGTCACCGCCGCCACGTTCGCCGCCACGGTGCGGAAACGCCGCCGCTGACCCACCCGTCCGGGGGAGGTGTATGCGGAACGGCCCGGGGGTATTCCGGCGGCAGGGTTGGATCCGGGGAGGGACACCATGGGCAGGCACCGCATCGACGACGCCGGCACGGACCTGAAGTGGGGCGGTCCGGCCCTCGTCACCGAAGCCCGGCACGTGGCCCGCAGCAGGCACGCGCGGCCCGAGGACGAACCGGCGACCCAGCAGCTGGAAGGCGCTCTCACCGGAGAGGTCGCCGTCGCCCCCTGACCGGCGGACAGCGCAGCCGCGAACGGATTCCGCCCGTTCGTGTCGGTTAGTGCGAATCGGGATCGGGTACTGCTCCGGCCGTGAGACCAGAGGTGGTCGTGGTCGGGCAGATCGCTCGTGACCTCGTCCTGCGCGTGGCGGACGACCGGGCGGCCGGCGAGTCGGCGGCGGTGCGCTCACGCGACGAGGTGCTCGGCGGAAAGGGCGCGAACCAGGCCGTCGGCGTCGCCCAGCTCGGCGTGCCGGTCGCGTTGCTCTCGGTGGTCGGCGACGACCGCGCCGGGCACGACCTGCTGACCCACGCCGCGGCCGACCGCATCGACGTCTCCCACTGCGTCGTCCGCGAGCACGCCCGCTCGGCCCTCATCGTCAACGTCGTCGACGACCACGGCCAGTGGCGCTACCTGGAGGACGTCCCCGAGGACGTCCTCGTCGCCGAACACGACGTGCTCGCCGCGGCGGGACTGCTGCGGGACGCGCCGTCGGTCATCCTCCAGCTGCAGCAGCCGGCCCGCACCGCGATGACCGCCGCCCGCCTCGCCCGCGAGGGCGGCGCCCGGGTGGTCCTCGACGGGGTCCCGGCGGACCGGGACCTGCTGGCGTGCGCGGACATCCTGCGCGCCGACGCCAGGGAAGCGGAAATCCTCACCGGACGGCCCGTGGCGGACGTGGCCGAAGGGGTCAAGGCGGGCGTGATGCTGCTCGCGCACGGGCTCGATCTGGCGGTACTGGAAGTCGCCGGCCACGGCAACGTGTTCGTCAGCCGGGCCGGCTACGAGTTCCACCCGCACGGCGACGCGCACGTCGTCGACACCACCGGTGCGGGAGATGCCCTGGTCGCGACCCTGACCTGCGCGCTCGCGCGCGGTCAGGACCTGCGCACCGCCGCACGGGCGGCGGTCGCGGCAGCGGCGAGCACCACCGAACACGCCGGGGGCCGACCCCGGCTGAACCCCGGCATCCTCGAGTCGCGGAAGCAGTCATGACCCTCAGCCAGCCCCGACCGGCCACCCGAATACTGATCGCCCCGGACCGCGCCGCACCCCCGGTGCCGTGCGAGGAATGCGGTTACTCCGCGCTGCGGATCGCCAAGCTCGTCAACGAGGCCGATGAGCCGTTGGCGACCTTGCTGGTCTGCACCAACTGCCGGACGCACACGCCTCTGCCGGAGTTGCCTGAGCCGCGGCGGCCGTAGGCGTAGCCGCTACGCGGGTGGCTGAAGAGCGCCGGCTTCGCTTCGCTACGCCCGGATTGGTGCCCTCCCGAACCCGATCTTTCAGTGTTCGGTTGCCGAGAAGCGGCGTCAAGGCGGGAAAGAGTACCTTGACCTCGCTGCTCGGCAACCGATTTGGCTGGGGATCGGGTTGCGGGAGAGGGGTGGCTCGGGGGGTTGTTGCTTGCGTTGCCGGGTGGCGGTGTCGTTGTCAGGTGGCTCCGATTGGTGCGTGTAGTGGTACCACCGCACTGGAGAAGTCGCAGAACAGGAATGCGTCGTAGCGGCGGTCCAGCCTGGTGGGGACGTAGTTTCCGAGCTTTTCTCTCGTCGGGTCGTACACCACGCCGATGGCCCGGTGGCCACGCACCTGCCGCGTCCACTCGCCGGCTTCCTCAAGTAAGAACAGTGAGTCGGCATCAGGCACGGCCTCGTGGAGCAGTGACTCGACGCTGTCCTCCCGCGCGGGCGGCACCGGCATGTCTCCGGCGGCGCGCCCCAGTGCGAACCCGCCATCACGGTGCCCCGGTGCGTGCCGAAGCCCACCGCGAACGACTCCTCCGGGTGACGCTCCCGCACCAGCTGCCCGACGTTGAGCATCCCCGCCGCGGCCATGTCCGTCGCCCGCGCGTCGCCGATGTGCGTGTTGTGCGCCCACACCACGGCTTTCGCCGAGGGGCCGTACGCCTGCGTCAGCCGGTCGAGCGTGTCGGTCATGTGCTCGTCCCGCAGGTTCCACGATTCCACGTCACCGCGGACCATCGTCCGGTAGTACCGCTCGGCCCCGGCGACGATCTCCGCGTTCTGCCGCGCCACGAACGCGGGGTCCAGACCAGGCACCTCATCCGTCTCCCGCATCGACGCGAGCAGCCGCAGCACGTCCCGCTCGCAGTTCTCCGGCACCAGCCGCGTGGAATACGCGTAGTCGTGCGGGTCCTCGGCGAACGGCTCGAAGCACCGCATCGCCGACAACGCCGTCTCCACCTGGCCCGGCTGGTGCTCGCGCAGGTACCCCAGGATCTCCCGCAGCGAGTCCCACAGGCTGTAGACGTCCAGGCCGTGGAACCCCACCGGCCGGTCGCCGAACCGCGCCGCGTTGTACGCCGTCAGCCACCGGGCGAACTCCACGACGTCGTCGTTGGCCCACATCCACCGCGGCCACCGGTCGAAACCGGACAGCACCGCCTCCGGATCCCCGCGCCCGCCCGCCACGCAGCAGTGCAGGCGGTGGCAGTCCGGCCAGTCGCCCTCGACGGCGACGAACGAGAACCCCCGCTCGACGATCAGCCGCTTGGTGATCTCCGCGCGCCAGCGGTAGAAGTCCGCCGTGCCGTGCGAAGCCTCCTCCAGCAGCGCGTACCGGGCGTCACCGATGCGGTCGATCAGCGGGTCGAGGTCCTCCACCCGGCCCAGGCCGATGGCGTCCGCGCGCGGGGTCAATACGAAAGCTCCTTCGCGGCGGCCTGGGCGGTGGCCAGCTCCTGGCACAGCCGCACCGTGACCTCCTGCGCCCTGGCCAGCGCGGCCGTGGCGTCGAACACCGAGGTGATCAGCGTTTCGTAGCCGCCCTGATCACCCGGCACGTCCAGATTGCCCAGCCACAGCTGCCGTTCCAGCCACGTGCCCAGTTCGGGCAGGCTCCGGGCGACGTTCTGCGAGAGCAACTTCAGCGATCCGAGCACCCGGTAGATCTCCGCGGCCCCGTCGATCCCGGTGTCGCCGCCGACACCGGAGGCGCGGTGGTACAACCCGCGCGTCGCCAGCTGGGCCTGTTCCGCCAGCCCACCGCAGCTGGCCGTCACCTCACTGTTCCGTGACACGTCCATGTTCGCCGGTCCCCTGTCTCACGCCGGTCGTAGTGCTTCAGCCTTCCCGGTCACCGCCGAAACCAAACCGTGTCGGCCGAAACGTTCAGTAACGGTTCGGTGCGGGTAGGTGGTTGCGGGGGATTCGGACGAGAGGGGAGAGGTGCGATGGCGTCGACCGTGTGGCTGGGCCGGTTCGAAGGCATCCGGGTGGGTCTGCATTGGAGCGTCTTCGGCATGGCCGCGGTGCTGGTCGCCGCGCTCTCGTTCACGCAGTGGGCGCCGCTCGCCCCCGGGCAGGGGGTGTTCGCCTACGGCGTGGCGAGCCTGATCACGGCGGCGCTGTTCGTGGTGTCGCTGTGCGCGCACGAACTCCCGCACGCCCTGGTCGCGCGCCGGTCCGGCCTGGAGGTCCGCGAGGTGACCCTGTGGCTGCTCGGCGGGGTCACCCGGCTGCGTGGCGAACCGCGCTCGCCCGGGGTGGAGTTCCGCGTCGCGTTCGCCGGGCCGTTGATGAGCCTGCTGCTCGCCGCGATCTTCGGTTTCGCCACCTGGATGACCTCCCCGATGGGCAACTCGCTGTCCGGCGCGGTGCTCGGCTACCTCGCGGTGCTCAACCTGGTTCTGGGTGTGTTCAACCTGATCCCGGTGGCGCCGCTGGACGGCGGCCGCGTGCTGCGCTCGATCCTGTGGGGCGCGTGGAGCGACCGGCACCGCGCGACGCTCGGCAGTGCCCGGGCGGCCCGCGTCCTCGGCTTCGTCGTGTGCGCGTTCGGCGTGCTCACCCTGCTGCGCGGGCCGATCGGGCTCGGCGTGTGGCCGTTGTTGGTCGGCCTGTTCATCGTCCACCTGGCACTGGCCGAGGAACGCGACGCCGAACTGGGCACCAGCCTGGCCGCCATGCGGGTGCGCGACGTGATGACGATGCGCCCGGCCACCGCGCCCGCCGCGACCACTGTGGCGACCTTCCTCCGCGACCACGCCATGCTGCGCCAGCATTCGGCCTATCCGCTCGTCGACCCGGTCGGCCGGTTCGCCGGGCTGGTCACGCTGACCCGCATGCGGGCCGTGCCGCCGGAGCAGCGCCCCAACACCCTGCTCGGCGAAATCGCCTGCCCGCCAACGGAAATCCCGCGCGCCACCCCGGACGAGCCGTTGCTCGCGCTGCTGGCCCGGATGTCCGGGTGCGCCGACGGCCGGGCGCTGGTGTTCGACGCCGACCGGCTCGTCGGGATCGTGTCGCCGTCCGACATCAGCCGCGCGGTGACGCTCCGCGGTCTGGGCGTGGACTGGCACGGCGGCGCGGACGTCGCGGTCACGCGGAGCCCGTCCAGTCCGCCGCTGGGCCGCCCGGCGACGCAGCGCTGGCCGTGAGTTTCGGCACGCGCGAGCACGGGAATCCGATCAGCGATGAGCCACGAAAACACCCAGCGGGACGTCCGGCGCCTGGCCGGCCGTCTCGTGGACGATCTCGGCAGGCAGGACCTGACCGCGGTGTCCCGCGCGCTGCCCAGGATGATCGGCGCCGACGCACCGGAGGCGGGTCTGCTCCGGCCGCTGTGCGCCGAGCTGGTCACCGTGATCGCCCGCGAGGTGCGGGCCCGCGCGGCACCGGAGGGCGCCGACCTGTTCACCGTCGAGCTGTCCGACGAGGGCGACGCGGGCGTGCCGATCGACGAGCTGCAGCCACCGCTGCGGGCCGTGCTGCGCGCCGTCCTCGCCGAGCTCAACCACGACACCGACGGGGTGGACGCGCAGCTGGAGTTCATCGCCGGGGACCCGGATCCGTGCGGGCAGATCGACGCGCTGATCCACCTGGTGTCCTGGGCCCACGACCTGCCGCGCACGTGAGCGGCGCGTGGTGGCGGGACGCCGTCATCTACCAGGTCTACATCCGCAGCTTCGCCGACGGCAACGGCGACGGTGTCGGGGACCTGGCCGGCATCCGCGCGAAACTCCCCTACCTGGCCGGTCTCGGCGTGGACGCGCTGTGGATCACGCCGTGGTACCCGTCCCCGATGGCCGACGGCGGCTACGACGTGGCCGACTACCGCGACATCGACCCGGTGTTCGGCACGCTCGCCGACGCCGAAGCGCTGATCGGTGAGGCGCACCGGCACGGGTTGCGGATCATCGTCGACATCGTGCCCAACCACACCAGCTCGGCGCATCCGTGGTTCCGGGCCGCGGTGGCCGCCGGGCGTGGTTCGCCCGAGCGGGAGCGGTACGTCTTCCGCGACGAGCCGAACGACTGGCGCAGCGTCTTCGGCGGCCCGGCGTGGAGCCGGGTCGACGACGGCCAGTGGTACCTGCACCTGTTCGACGCCTCGCAACCGGACCTGAACTGGGACCACCCGGAGGTGCGCGCCGAGTTCCTGGACGTGCTGCGGTTCTGGCTCGACCGCGGGGTGGACGGGTTCCGCATCGACGTGGCCCACGGCCTGGTCAAGGACCCGGCGCTGCCCGATCTCGGCCTGGACCACGAGGGCCTGGTGGAGCCGCCGGACCGCAGCGACCACCCGCACTGGGACCGGCCCGGCGTGCACGAGATCTTCCGGTCCTGGCGCGAGCTGGCCCGCCACTACGGCGACGACCGGATCTTCGTGGCCGAGGCGTGGGTGGACAGCCCGCGGCGGCTGGCCCGGTACGTGCGGCCGGACGAGCTGCACACCGCGTTCAACTTCGACTTCCTGCGCTGCCCGTGGGACGCGGGCCGGCTGCGGTCGGTGATCGACTCCAGCATCGGCGAGCTCGCCGCCGTGGGTGCGCCGGCGACCTGGGTGTTGTCCAACCACGACGTGAAACGGCACGTCACGCGGTACCGCGGCGGGTTGCCGCGGGCGCGGGCGGCACTGTTGATGATGCTCGCGCTGCCCGGCGGGGCGTACCTGTACCAGGGCGAGGAGCTGGGCCTGGAGGAGGTCGAGGACCTGCCCGAGGAGGTGCTGCGGGACCCGACGTGGGAGCGGTCCGGGCACACCAAACGCGGCCGCGACGGGTGCCGGGTGCCGCTGCCCTGGTCTGGCGCGGAGCCGCCGTTCGGGTTCTCCAGCGGCACGCCGTGGCTGCCGCAGCCGGCCCACTGGGCGGCGAAAACCGTGGCCGCGCAGGAGAACGATCCGTCTTCGATGCTGTGCCTGTACCGGGACGCGCTGCGGATCCGCAAGGAGCACCCGGCTTTCGGTGACGGGGCACTGTCGTGGTTGGACAGTGCGCTGGACGTGCTGGCCTTCCGCCGCGAGCCGGGGGTGGTGTGCGTGGTGAACCTCGGTGCGGTGCCCGTGGCGCTGCCGCCGCACCGGAAGATCCTGCTGGCCAGCGGTGACCCGGCGGAGGACCTGGCCCCCGACTGCGCGGTGTGGCTGTCAGCGTAGGTGCTGGCGGAGCTGCTGACAGGCGTCCTCGCAGCTGCGGCAGGCCTCGGCGCAGACCGCGCAGTGCTCGTGGTGCCCGGCGTGCTTCTCGCACTCCTCGGCGCACGCCCGGCAGGCCTTCTCGCACAGGGCGAGCAGCTCGGAGGCGATCCCGGCCGGGTCGCCGCGCCGGGACAGCACGCGGGCGGTCGCGGCGCAGATGTCGGCGCAGACGGCGGTCAGCTTGACGCACCGGACCAGCGCGGCCGGATCCGGTCCGGAGAGGCAGGCGTCCCGTTTGCCCGGCCGTCGCGGGGGTAGGTCTTGGCACATGTCCGAACTACCGCTGCCCGAATACGACGAGCTGCCCCTGGCCTCGCTGCAGCACCGGATCCGGTCGCTCGACGAGGAGCAGCTCGACCAGCTGATGTCCTACGAGCTCAAGCACGCCAACCGGCTGCCGGTGCTGGAGCTGATGCGCGTGCGCAAGCAGCAGCTGCACGAGGGCGCCGAGCCCTCGCACGGCGAGCACACCGAGATCCCCGAGGTGAGCGGCCACGCGGGCGGCTCCCCGGCGAGCCGGCAGACGGCGGCCGAGCCGAACACGCCGCTGCGCCACGGCGTCGCGGACCAGACCCCCCACCGCGGCCGCCGCTAGGGGCTTCCGGCGCCGGCCACGTGCGCGTTCCGCGGGTGGCGGCGCGGGGAGCGCCGCCACCCCGTGCCGCCCCCTAGTGTCCTGAGTCGTTAATTCGAGTTCAGCTGTAGGGTGCGGCATGCCGAATCCGAAGCTGCCTGAGTTGGCCTTGTCCGTTGATGAGGCACAGACGTTGCGGAACTGGGTGCAGCGGCGGAAGA
>NZ_PQHY01000080.1:0-29440 GCF_003385175.1 Amycolatopsis ruanii | reverse complement strand
CGCCCCCGCCACGCCGGATCACCCGGCCCGCCCCGCAGGCGCCGGAGCACCTCGGCCGCCTCCCCGGCGATTCCGACCGTCGCCGGGTACACCCGGCCCAGGGCGGCGGGGTCGACGTCGATCTGGATGTGCCGCTCGGGCAGCGCCAGGTGGTAGTGC
Organism: Amycolatopsis ruanii; assembly: GCF_003385175.1. Taxonomy (NCBI): domain Bacteria; kingdom Bacillati; phylum Actinomycetota; class Actinomycetes; order Pseudonocardiales; family Pseudonocardiaceae; genus Amycolatopsis; species Amycolatopsis ruanii. The sequence continues at coordinate 29,281 of NZ_PQHY01000080.1, read as the reverse complement.
CTGGTCTCGTTGGACCGGAAGTGCGTGCCGATCGAGATCAGCAGGTCGGCCTCGGCCAGCAGGTCCTCCGCCGCGGTCGCGAAGTTGCCCACCACCAGCTCGTGGTCCTCGGGCAGCGTGCCCCGCCCGGAGTTGCTCGTGAACACCGGCGCCCGCAGCCGCTCGGCCAGCTCCCGCACCTCGTCCCGCGCGCCCACCGCGCCACCGCCGGCCCAGATCACCGGCCGACGCGCCGCGGCGAGCAACTCTTCCGCCCGGGCCAGCGCGTCCTGGTCCGGCGACGGCACCGGCGCGGGGGTCTCCGGACCGCGGGCGGTGAACGTGTGCCGCGCGTACTGCAGGTCGATCGGCCACTCCACACTGGATGGTCCACAGGGGATCGACACGGCGTGCCGGACCGCCTGCCGCAGCACGTCCTCGGCGTCGGCCACGGAGGAGATGGTCGCCGCGTGCTTGGACACCGCCGTGAGCATGCCCAGCTGGTCGCGGGTCTCGTGGATGACCCCGCGCCCCTGCCCGAGGTAGGGCGAGTCGATCTGCCCGGTCACGTGCAGCACCCGGCTGCCCGCGGTCAGCGCCTCCACGAGCGACCCGGCCGCGTTGCCCGCGCCGGTGCCGGTGCTGGTGATCGCGACGCCGAGGCCGCCCCGGGCGCGGGCGTACCCGTCGGCCGCGTTGACCGCCGCGGCCTCGTGCCGCACCGGGACGAACCGCAGCCGCGCCGCGATCGCCTCCACCAGCGGCAGGTTGTGCACGCTGACGATGCCGAACGCGGTGTCGACGCCGTTGTCGATCAGGATCTGGGCGAGCAAGTCCCCGCCGTTGCCGTGTTTCACGAGTGTCTCCTCAGACGTATCGGGCGACGCCGCCACCGACATCGAGGGCGGAACCGGTCACATAGGACGCGCGTGGCGACAGCAGCGCCACGATCGGGAAGGCGACCTCGCCGGCGGTGCCGAGCCGGCCGAGCGGGATGCCGCGGTCCTCGGCCAGCTCGCGGGTCCAGTCCTCCCACGACCGGGAGGTGCCGGACTGCTCGTACCGGCGCCGCCACTGCCCGGTGTCCACCAGGCCGAGGCACACCGAGTTGACCCGCACCTGGGGCGCCAGCTCCGCGGCCAGCGTCTTGGACAGGTTCAGCAGTGCCGCCCGCGCCGCCGAGGTCGCGGCGAGCTGGGGTTCCGGCTGCCGCGACAGGATCGCGTTGACGTTGACCACCGCCGCACCCGGCCGCAACCACGGCTGCGCGGCGCGGACCACGTGCAGCACGGAGAAGATCTTCAGGTGCAGCTCGTCGCGCCACTGCTCGTCGCTGGTCTCGGCCAGCCGCGCCATCAGCGAGCGGCCGGCGTTGTTGACCACGCCGTCCAGCCCGCCGAACTCCTCGCCCGCGCCGGTGACGAACCGCCGCACGTCGCCGGCGTCGAGGACGTCGCAGGCCGCGGTGTACAGCCGGGCGCCGGACGCGCGGGGCAGATCGGCGAGCGCCTTCTCCAGCCGCTCGCCGTCCCGCGCGCACGCGGCGACGTGCGCGCCCTCCGCGAGCAGCAGCGCGGCGGTGGCCAGCCCGACACCGGAGCTGGCGCCGGTCACCACCACCGCCCGCCCGGAAAGTCGCAGGTCCATGAAAGCTCCTAGTGGCAGACGAATCCGCCGTCGACGACCAACGTTTGCCCGGTGATGAACGACGCGGCGTCGGAGAGCAGGAACTCCACCGCGCCCACCACGTCACCCGGTTGCTGCGCCCGGGTCAGCGCTCGCCCGTCCGCGTAGAGCTGGTGCCGTTCGCGGGGCACCCGCTCGGTGGCCTCGACCTCGGTCAGGCCCGGCGCGACCGCGTTCACCGTCACCCCGTCCGGCCCGGCGTCGCGGGCCATGGCGCGGGTCATCGCGATCACCGCGCCCTTCGACGACACGTAGTGCACCAGCCGCGGCGGCCCGAACAACGCGACGTCGGAGGCGATGTTCACGATCCGCCCGCCGGTGGCCGCCAGCTGCGCGTACAGGGCACGGGCGACCAGCCACGGACCGCGCGCGTTCACCGTCATCAGCCGGTCCCACGCCTCGACTTCGAGGTCGGCGAAGTGCTTGCCGCCCACGCCGTCGGCCATCGCCGCGTTGTTGACCAGCCCGTGCAGCGGCCCGATCTCCGCGACCCGCTTCGCCAGGTGCGCCACCGAATCGGGATCGGCGACGTCGGTGTCGATGCGGTGCACGGTCCGGCCGCGCTCTTCCAGCTGCGCCACCCCGCGGGCGGCCCGCTCCGGATCGCGCTCGGCGACCACGACCTGCGCGCCGGACGCGCCGAGGGCGTCGGCGATCGCCCAGCCGAGCCCGCGCCCGGCGCCGGTCACCACGATCAGGCGCATCGCGCGGCCTCCACTTCGGACAGGAACTCCAGCAGGACCTCGTTGAACTCGTCCGGGCACTCCTGGTTGGCCGCGTGCCCGCCGCCGATCACGCGCAGCCGCGCGCCCGGGATTTCCCGCGCCAGCAACCGGCTCTCCGCGACGCCGGTGACCTGGTCGTCCGCGCCGACCACCACCAGCGTCGGCACGCTGATCCGGCCGAGCAGCGGACCGTGGTTGGTGGTGGCCATCGACTCCGCGGCCGCGCGGTACCCGGCCAGGCGCACCCGGGCCATGGTCGCCTCGACCTTCGCGCGGGTCGCCGGATCGGAGCTGAGCCGCGGCGCGCGCCGCCGCGCGAACTCCGCGGCGCCCACCTCGGCCAGCTCGTCCACCCGCACCCGCATCCGCGCGGCGGCCTCGGGGCTGGTGCCGGAGCCGCGCGTCGAATCGGCCAGGGTCAGCGACCGCACGGGGTGCTCCAGCGCGAGCCGGGTCGCGATCACCCCGCCCCACGACACGCCCACCACGTGCGCGGGCTCGTCGAAGATCCGCGCCGCCTGCTCGGCGTACCAGCCGATGTCGGCCCGCTCCGGATCGGGCGAGTCCCCGTAGCCCGGCGCGTCCCAGGCGACCACCCGGTGCCGCTTCGACAGCACGTCCACCTGCGGCTCGAAGGACGCGCTCGACCCGCCGATGCCGTGCAGCAGCAACACCGGAGTCATCGGAACACCACCCGCGGCTCGGCCAGCGCGGCGATCGCGCCGAGCACCGCGTGCGGCACGACCTCGCTGCTCGTCGGAGTCCGCGGCGAGGGCCGGTTGCGGATCTCGAACCGGTACGACCCGGCCGGCCCCTCAGCGGTGATGACGTGCGAGGTCAGCTCCGCGGCCGGATCGGCGATCACCGCCGCCTCGACCACGTCCCAGTCGCCCGCGGCCAGCGCCACCGAGGCCGCCACGTTCGCCGACTTCGGGAACGCCGCGGTCACCTCGCGGGCCGGGCCGCGCATCAGCTCGACCGGCTCGGCGGTGGCCCGCAGCCGCTCGGCCTGACCGTCGGGCATCCACGGCTGCACCAGGTTCGCGGCCAGTTTCGTGGTCTCGATCGTCACCCGGGACAGCGGCGCCATCCGGGCCGCCGCCCGCAGCAGGTCCAGCCCGCCGATCGCCCCGGTGGACAGGTGCAGCTCACCCGGTCCGGCGGACAGCAGCTTCGCCAGCAGGGCGTCGTCGGCCAGCGCGCCGACCGACACGACCAGCAGGTCCCGCCCGGCGGCCAGCACCTGAGGTCCGACCTCCGCCAGTGCGCGCTGCCCGGCCGCCTCGACCACCAGGTCCGAAGTGGACAGCAGCTCGTCCAGCGACACCACCGGCAGGTCCGCGGGCCCGGCTGGGTCCACGACGCCGGAGAGCGTCGCACCCGGCACGGTCCCGTCGCGCAGGGCGCGGGCGACCACGCCGCCGATCGCGCCCTCGCCGATCACCCCGGTCCTCATCCCTGCCACCACGCCGAGTAGCCGGGGTCGGGCACGCCCGCCATGTGGGTGCGGACGTCCTTCGACGGCGGGCCCGCGGTGCCCCACAGGTCGGACAGCTCGGGCGTGCGCCGCCACACCCGGCACAGCCACGCGTCCTCCACCACCTGCTCGACCTCGGAGGTGTACTCGCACACCAGCCCGGCCGGGTCGGCGAAGTAGCCGAACGTGTTGCTGCCCGGCCCGTGCCGCCCCGGGCCCCACAGCGGGGTGATCCCGTTGTGCCGCAGCCGCCCGATGCCGCGCATGAAGTGGTCGATCGAGGCCATCTCGTAGGCGACGTGGTTGACCGACGCGAACGGCGCCTGGTTGAACGCGATCACGTGGTGGTCGGCGTTGCAGCGCAGGAACGCCATCTGGTGCTCGGACCAGTCGGAGATCCGCATGCCGAGCACGCGCGTGTAGAACTCGCAGGCCGCGTCGATGTCGGCGGTGTTGAGCACGACGTGCGCCAGCTTCCGCGGCACCGCGGGGTGCCCGTCCGGATCGTCCGGGGTCACCGCGAACACGTCCGCGGACAGCTCGATCAGCCTGCCCTCCGGATCGGCGAAGCGCAGCCCGTAGCCGCCGCCGACCTGGTCCAGCTTGCCGGGCTCGGTGACCAGCGGGATGCCCTGGGCGGCCAGGCGCGTGGCGGCCTCGTCGATCTCGCGGGGCGTGGCGATCGCGAAGGCCACCTTGCCGAGCGCGTTCTGCTCGGCCTGCTGCAACTGCAGCACGTGGTGTTCGCTGCTGGTGCCGCGCAGCCACACCGCGCCGGTGTCCTGCTCGACCTGCCGCAGCCCCCACACCTCGCGGTAGAACTCGCCCGCGTCGGCGCACGCGGTGGAGCGCAGGGTCACCGACCGCAGCGCCCGCAACCGGACGACGGGTTCGGACATGGTGTCCTCCAAGGGAAGTTGTCAGGCGACCGGGACCGGCGGGGCGGTCGCGGGCTCGGTCAGGCGGGCCACCTGTTTCGCGGCTTCGGCCTTGAGCAGGCGCCGCATGCGGACCAGCGCGATGTCGTGCTGGTAGAGGTTTTCCCGGTCCCACGCGTCGGCGGGCATCGCCTCGGCCATTTCGCGGTCCTGCTCCAGCACCGCGTAGTGCCGGGCCTCCAGCCGGTTGCGGTAGAGGAAGCGCCAGCTGTCCCGCTCCCAGCCGGACACCTTGCGGCAGCGCCAGAAGAACCCGGCGTGCCGGTTCTCCGAGATCGCGCACAAACCGGCGACGATCGAGAACGGACCGCCCGGGCCGGCGGTGTCGGGGTACGGGATGTCGAGGGTGACCCAGTCGGCGCCGCCGTGAGTCAGCTCCACCCAGTCGAAGTTGACGCCGCGCTGGTCGGTCTTCTCGAACACGAAACCCTTGTCGGTCGCGCGGATCTGGAAGACCGCCTCGCGCTTGCCGGCGAACATGGTGTGGCTGTTGCGGTGCAGGAACGCGCCGTGCATGGGGTCGAGCAGGTTGTCCAGCGAGTACAGGTAGGGCGCGTCCCATTCGACGTAGCAGAGGAACTGCGACCACTCTCCCCCTGCGATCGGCTCGGGCACCTCCAGCGGGGCCGGCGGTGCCGATTCGTCGACCCCGAACCAGGCGAAGATCGCGCCCGCGTGCTCCTCGGCGGGGAACGTCCGCAGCACGCGGCGGCCCTCCAGCGCGCAGCCCGGGCTGCCCGGCACGGACACCACCGTGCCCTCGGCGTCGAGCTGCACGCCGTGGTAGTTGCACGCGATCCGGTCGCCCATGTGCACGCCCTGCGACAGCCGCGCCCCGCGGTGCGGGCAGCGGTCCTCCTGGACGTGCACGGTTCCCGCGGCGTCTCGCCACAGCAGCAGCTGCTCGCCCGCGCGGTCGATCCGGACGAGTTCGCCGGTGCGCACGTGGTCCGACGGGCACAGCGGGTACCAGCGGTCCCGCAGCCCGAACGTCAGCAGGCCCTCGGGGGTGTGCAAGGGGTTCACGCGTGGTTCTCCGTTCCGCTCAGGCGGGCCAGTTCGGCGGTGAACGACGACTCGGTCCAGTCCTCGCCGCCCGCGGGGCGCACCCCGGAGGAGTTGAGGGCGGCCACGACACCGGGCAGGTCGTGCACGCCGCGGCCGTAGATCGCCTCGAGTTCGTCGCCGAACGCGTTCTCGTAGCTGGAAGGCATGTCCTCAGTCCTCCACGTCCAGGACGAGCTCGGCCGACCGGCTGCGCGACACGCAGATCAGCATCGTGCCGCCGGCCGCCTTCTCGTCGTCGCTCAGCAGGAAGTCGCGGTGCTCCGGTTCCCCGGAGAGCACCTTGGTCTCGCACGTGCCGCACACCCCTTCCCGGCAGGAGTTCGGCACGGACACCCCCGCCCCGGCGAGCGCGTCCAGGATGGACACCCCGGCCGGAACCGGCACGCGTCGCCCGGACCCGCCGCACACCACGTCGAAGCCCTCGTCAGGGGTGGGCGGGGTTGTTGTGGGCGCGCGGAACCGCTCGACCCGCAGCATCGAGGTGTCCGGGAGCGCGGCCTCGACCGCGGCGATGAGCGGTTCCGGGCCGCAGCAGTAGACCAGCGTGCCCGGACGGAGACCGGCCAGCTCCGCGGCCAGGTCCGGCGGTCCGCCGTGCTCGTCGTCGGCGTGCACGCGCACCCGGTCCGCGGGCAGGTCGCCCAGGAAGGCCATGCTCGCCCGGGATCGTCCACAGTAGAGCATGCTCCAGTCGGAATCCCGCTCTTGCAGGCGGTCCGCCATCGCCAGCAGGGGCGTGATGCCGATGCCGCCCGCGATCAGCAGGTGCGCCCGCGCGTCTTCGAGGGCGAAGTTGTTGCGCGGCCCGTCGATCTCGATCAGCGTGCCGGGCGTGAGGCGCTCGTGCACCCACGCGCTGCCGCCGCGGGAGGACGGCTCGCGCAGGACGGCCACGGTCCAGCTGTGCCCGTCCGCCGGGTCGCCGCACAGGGAGTACTCCCGGACCAGCCCGTTGGGCAGGTGCAGCGACAGGTGCGCGCCCGGCTCCCACGCCGGCAGGGCCGCCCCGGCGGGGTCGCGCAGCTCGACGCGCACGACCCCGTCGGCCAGCCAGGTGCTCTGGTGAACTCGTACCGTCCGGGGCATGGCGTCAGTCGCGGGTCACGCCGTGCATCGGCGAGGTCGGCGGGTAGGTCGGCAGCTGCGGCTTCTGCGCGCCGATGATCACCGCGAACAGGGCGTCGGTGTCGCCGATGTTGCGCAGGCTGCGCGGCACCCCGGCGGGGACGCGGATCAGGTCGCGGTAGCCCAGCACGCGGCTGGCGGTCTTGGTGCCGTCCTCGACGTCGTGCACGGTGACCTCGAGGGTGCCCTCCAGGACGAAGAAGACCTCTTCCACGTCGTGGTGGGTGTGCTCGGGGCCGATCGCCCCGGCCGGCAACCGCATGTTGGAGAAGGTGAAGTGCTCCGAGGGCAGGATGCGGTTGTCGGTGTCGTGGTTGCCGGTGGCGCCGGAGCCGATGTAGCGGACCTGGGCGCGGCGGAACTGGTCGCCCGCCTTGGCCTGGAAACCGAGCGTGTCCCAGTCCTCGTAGCGCGATTCGCGGGTTGCGATGCAGGAGTCGATCAGTTCCTCGAGGCCGGCTTGCGTCGTCGTCACGGGATCTCCTTGGATGTCTTAGCTCTAAGGGAACTTGGGAAGAGTTTGTAGCACCGCCGCCCGGTCGCCGACAACCCTTAGCGCTAAGTTTTCTGCGGGTTCGTTCCAATGCCGTCAACACCTTCCAATTAACTTAGAGCTAAGTTATTCTGCCGAGCCTGGACGGCGTGTGGAGGTGGCTCGATGACAGTGCCCGCGGACGAGATCCTGGTGGCCGGGCGGTGGCGGGGTTGCGGGGGCGCACCGCTGGAGTGCGTGGACCCGGCGACCGGTGAGCCGATCGCGGTCGTGCACGGCGCGTCCGCGCGGGACGTCGACGAGGCGGCCCGCGCGGCGTCGGTGGCCGAGTGGGCGGCGTTGCTGCCGCACGAACGGGCCCGGGTGCTGGCCCGGGTCGGCGACCTGATCGAGCGGGACGCGGAGTCGCTGGCCCTGCTGCAGACCCGCAACACCGGCAAGACCCGGCGGGAGACGCGGGCGCTGGTCGCGAGCGCGGCCGGGACGTTCCGGTTCTACGCGGCGGCGCTGGAGACGATGGAAACCGCGCTGACCCCGCAACGCGGGCCGTGGCTGACCATGTCGGTGTACGAGCCGATCGGAGTGGTCGGCGCGATCACGCCGTGGAACTCGCCGATCGCCAGCGACGCGCAGAAGATCGCGCCCGCGCTGGCCGCGGGCAACGGCGTGCTGCTCAAACCGGCCGAGGCGACCCCGCTGGTGTCGCTGGCGCTGGCGCGGCTGGTGCTGGAGGCGGGGGTGCCGGCGCCGTTGCTGTCCGTGCTGCCGGGCCCGGGGTCGGTGGTGGGGGATGCGATCGTGCGGCACCCGCTGGTCGGCAAGGTCGCGTTCACTGGCGGCACCTCGACCGGGCGGGCGATCGGGCGGATCGCGGCGGAGAAGGTCATGCCGGTGACCATGGAGCTGGGCGGCAAGTCACCGACGATCGTGTGCCCGGACGCGGCGGTGGAGCAGGCGGTGGCCGGGATCCTGTACGGGATCTTCTCCTCCAGCGGCCAGAGCTGCATCGCCGGGTCGCGGATCTTCCTGCCGGAGTCGCGGTACGCCGAGTTCCGGGACCTGCTGGTGGCGGGGGCGTCCCGGCTGAGGATGGGGCCGGGCACCGCGGCGGACACGCAGGTGGCGCCGCTGGCGACGGTCGCGCACCGCGACCGGGTGGCGTCGCTGGTGGACCGCGCGCGGGAGGAGGGGGCGCGGGTGCTGTGCGGGGGAGAGGTGCCGTCCTCGGTGGGCGCGTACTACCCGCCGACGCTGCTGGAGGGGCTGCCGAACTCGTCGAAGACGTGCCAGGAGGAGATCTTCGGCCCGGTCGGGGTGCTGCTGCCGTACCGGGACGAGGAGGACCTGGTGGCGCAGGCGAACGACACGGTGTACGGCCTGGCGTGCGGCATCTGGACCGCCGACTACCGCCGCGCGTGGCGCCTGGCGCGGCGGATCGAGGCCGGGACGGTGTGGATCAACACGTACAAGCAGTTCAGCATCTCGACGCCGTTCTCAGGCAGGAAGGAGAGCGGGCTGGGCGTCGACAAGGGCCGCGAGGGGATCCTCGGGTACCTGCGGCAGAAGAGCGTGTACTGGGGCCTGGACGAGGAGCCCCTGCCCTGGGCGGGCTAGGGCGTACCGCGCCAGGGACCGCGCCTCAGCCGGCCGGCGGACCGGGGACTGCGGCGGCAGCACCAGATCGACCTGCCGGGCACCCTGGGCACCGAGCTCCAGAGACACGTCACCGACCCCGGGACTGACCGCCCCGGGCCCTGGCGGTTGGACCACCAAAGCTCACCGGCTCGCCGGTGGCGCCGGGGCGGCGCCCACCCCACGCTGCGGGAACCTAGCGCCGCTTCTGGCGGTCGGCCAGGGCCTGGATCCGGGCGATCGCGGCGGCGCGCGCGTCCGTCGCCTCGCCCGCCGGGCCGGTGGGGAGCGGCAGCATCGGCTCGGGGCGGTGGTTGAGCAGCAACGGGTTCCCGAGCAGCTCCAGCCCGTTGCCGCCGCGGAGGTAGCGCTGCGCGAACCGCACACTTTCCGGCCTGCCCTGCTCGTAGGCGTCGACGAACACGGCCTCGGTCCGGTCCTCGTCGAGGGTCAGGAAGCCGTCCCAGGCCAGTGCGACGTGGCGGGGCACCGGGTCGGCCGCGGCGAGGTCCTGCCGGGCCAGCGCGACGCTGCCCTCGACGGTGAAGTTCTCCTCGTCGTCGACGTAACGCTTCGCGACCTTCTCGCCGTCGGGCAGGACGGCGAGCACGAAGGGCACGAACCCGGACGCGGTGTCCTCCGCCTCGTCCACCGCGTGGTCGATCGCGTCGAACAGGGTCGCCGTGGCGTCGTTGCCGAGGTTCGGCACGGGGTCGGTCATCAGGCAGCCTTCCGGGAGGTTGATCTTTGCCGTCCGACTCCCCGGCGGCCCGATCGGTTCCCTCAGCGCTCGGCCCGGTCGGCCATCTCGGCCAGCCGGATCGAGTGCTCCAGACGGCTCAGCAGTTGCGCCAGCTGTGTCCGCTCGGTCTTCGTCAGGCCGGCGAGCATCCGGTTCTCGTTGGCGAAGTGGACTCCGGCGACCTTGTCGGTCAGCGCGAGGCCGTCCTCGGTCAGTCCGATGTAGACGATGCGCCGGTCGGTGGCGTCGCGTTCGCGGTAGACCAGGCCGGCCGCCTCCAGCTTGTCGACCCGCTGCGTGATGCCGCCCGTGGTGAGCAGGTTCGCGTCGGCCAGCTCACCGGCCGTCCGGCGGTACGGCGCGCCCACGCGGCGCAGCGCGGCCAGGATGCCGAAGGCGGAGATGTTGATCCCGTACCGCCCGAACACGCGGTTGAGCTGCACGGTGTAGCCGTCGAAGGCCCGGTGCAGGCGCCCGAACACCGCCAGCGGCGACGCGTCGATCTCCGGCGCCTCGCGACGCCACTCCGCGAGCATCACGTCGACCGCGTCCGGCTGCGGCTTGTCGCGCTTGGGCATCGAACCCCCTCCAAGGTATTTTCAGGGTAAGAATATCACCGCTAAGATAGGTGGGCCGCCTGCCCGGCCTCGTCCCGCCACCCCCGACTCCGTAACCTGTTCCGGTGACTACGGAGGGTCTGACCGTGGACGGCGCCGGCGGGCTCCTGGCCGGCCGCTACCGGCTGCGGAGCCGCCTGGGCGCCGGGGCGATGGGCGTCGTCTGGCTCGCGCTCGACGAGCGCCTCCAGCGCCCGGTCGCGGTGAAACAGCTGTGGCCCGGACCGGCGCAGGGCGAGCAGGCGCGGCAGCGCATCATGCGCGAGGGCAGGATCGCCGCGCGGCTGCGTCACCCGCACGTCGTCACCGTGCACGACGTCGCCGAGCACAACGGCCAGCCGGTGCTGGTGATGGAGTACGTGCCCGCCCGCAGCCTCGCCGCGCTGCTCGCCGAGCAGGGGCCGCTCGCGCCCGAGGCCGTGGCGCGGATCGGGGTGCAGGCCGCGTCCGCGCTGGCGGCCGCGCACGCCGCCGGGATCGTGCACCGCGACGTCAAACCGGGGAACCTGCTGGTGAGCGACGACGGCGCGGTCAAGATCGCCGACTTCGGCATCTCCCGCGCCACCGGCGACGTCGCGCTGACCCAGGCCGGCCTGGTCGCCGGCACCCCGGCCTACCTGGCCCCGGAGATCGCGCGCGGACAGGAACCCAGCCCCGACTCCGACGTGTTCTCCCTCGGCGCCACGCTGTACGCCGCGGTCGAGGGCGTCCCGCCGTTCGGGGAGGACGAGAACTCGATCGCGCTGCTGCACCGCGTTGCCGCCGGCGAGGTCCCGCCGCCGCGGCGGGCCGGCCCGCTCACCCCGGTCCTGACGGCCGTGCTGCACGCCGACCCCGCCCAGCGCCCCAGCACGGTGCAGATCGTGACCGCGCTCCAGGCGGTCGCCGACGGGCAGCCGGTGCCGCCACGCGCGTTGAACCCGGCGCGGGCCCGGACGCAGCCGGTGGTGACGCCGTCCGCGCCGACGGTCCCGGTCGCCCCGGTCGGCGGCGGGACCCTGCTGAACCCGCGGCCCACCGCGCCCCCGAACCGGCGGCGCTTCCTGCTGCCCGTGGCGGGGGCGGTGCTCGCGGCGCTGGCGGTGGTCGTCCTGATCACGCAGCTCACGCCGGACCCACCGGCCCCGGCGCCCGCACCGCCCGCCGCGCTCGACGCCGCCTCGATCACCGCGGCGGTCAGCGAGTACTACGCCCTGCTGCCCGCGCGGCCGGACAACGCCTGGGCGCGTCTCGGGCCGCGGATGCAGGCGCAGGGCCAGGACGCCTACCGCACGTTCTGGTCGCGGATCACCCGGCTGACGATCACCACGCCGCCCGCGGTGGTCGCCGCCAACACGGTGTCGGTCGGCATCGCCTACACCGTCGAGGACGGCCGCACGATCACCGAGACGCACCGCCTGGAGCTCATCCGGTCCACACCGTTCCCCCTGATCGACGCCGACGCCGTGCTGTCCAGCGAGACGAGCACGCCCCCACCGCCGCCCTCCACGCCCGCGCCCACGACCGTGGTGGAACAGAAGCAGAGCGACCCCGGCGACGACGAGGAAGAGGAGCGCAAGGACGACAAGCCCGGCCGCGGACACGGCCGTGACCGCGACCGCGACTAGTCCAGCCGGAACGCGGGGGCGGCCAGAACAAGCCCCACCGCGCCGAGTCCGGCGCCGACCCACGCCGCGGACAGGTAGCCGTGCCCGGCGGCGATCGCGCGGCCGCCCAGGCCGGCTCCGATGCTGTTCGCGGCGTTCGAGGCGGTCTGGTTGAGCGCCGTGCCCCCGCCGGCCGCGGTGACGGTGTTCAACGGCCGGCCGCGCTGGGAGTGCTGGACGTGCTGCGCAGGTCCGGCCTCGCGGTGCCGGGGGACGTCAGCGTCATCGGGTACGACGACAGCAGCCTCGCCGGCTTCAGCCACGTCGACCTGACCACGGTCGCGCAGGACGCCACGGCCCTCACCACGCTCGCGGTGGCCCGCGCGATCGACCGCATCGAGGCGGCCCCGGTGCGGCAGCGCGACGTCGTGTTCACGCCCCGCCTGGTGGTCCGCGGGACGACCGGCCCGCTCGGCGGCTGAGGGCCCGGCTACTGCGGCACCGTCGACCCGCGGGCGACCAGCTTCGCCCGGAGCTGCACGTGCTGGGGGCGCCTCGGGGCGTCGCCGGCGGTGATGCGGTCCAGCAGCTGCCGTCCCGCGCGGGCGCCCAGGTCGTAGGTCGGCTGCTCGACGATCGTCAGCCCGGGGCGCACCAGCGTCGTCCACGGCTCGTCGTCGAAGCCGATCAGCGACAGCTGCGACGGCATCCGCAGCCCGCGGTCCTGCGCCGCCCGGTACGCGCCCGAGGCGAGCACGTTGTCCGTGCACAGCACCGCCGTCGGCGGCTCCGGCAGGTCCAGCAACCGGTTCAGCGCGTCGTAGGCCGACTCGCGGTCGTACCGCGCGGCGGCCACCAGCTCGGCGTCCACCGGCAGCCCCGCCGCCTCCAGCGCGCTCACATACCCCCGCAACCGCACCGCGCTCGGGAACAACCCGCGCCGCCGGTTGCCCGTCCGCACGCGCGCCAGCTGGTCCCCGGCCTCGGTGATCACCCCGATCCGCCGGTGCCCCAGCTCCGCCAGGTGCCCGACGGCCTCGGCCGCGGCGTGGTCGTTGTCCACGGTGACGCTGTCGGCCTCCGGCACCCCGCTGACCTGTCGGTCGATGAGCACGACCGGCACCCCGGCGTCCATCGCGCGCCGCAGGTGCGCCCCCTCGCCGGGCCGCGCGGCCGCGACGATCACGCTGTCCACCCGCTTCTCCGACATCACCGTGACCGCCCGCTGCTCGGCCTCCAGCACCCCGCCGGTGTTGGCCAGCAGCACCTCGAACCCGGCCGGGGACGTCACGTCGGTGATCCCGCGCAACGCGGTGGCGAAGAACGGGTTCGCCACGTCGGTCACCACCACGCCGATCGTCTGCGTGCTTCCGGTGACCATGCTGCGGGCCAGCCCGTTCGGCCGGTACCCCAGCTCGGCCGCCGCCGCCAGCACCCGCTCCCGGGTCCGCTCGCTGACCTGCCCGTACCCGCCCAGCGCGCGCCCCGCGGTCGCCGTCGAAACGCCCGCGGCCCGCGCCACGTCGATCAGCGAGGCCGCTCCGTGCGTGGTCACCCGCATGCCTCCCCAGTGCACAAGCCGTTCACAAAAAGAAGTCTTGACTGATGCTACTACCGGCTGAGAAGGTTCTCACCCAACAGGTACTGAGAAGGTTCTCACTCAAGCGAGGCCCAGCACATGACACTTCGGATCGGCGTCGACACCGGTGGCACGTTCACCGACGTCTGCGCCCTCGACGAGCAGACCGGACGCCTGTACGTGCGCAAGGTGTCCAGCACCCCCGACGACCCCGGACGGGCGATCGTGACCGGGGTGTCCCAGCTGCTGGACGAGATCGGCGGACGCGACCTCGGCGACGTCGGCTACTTCGCCCACGGCACCACGGTCGGCACCAACGCGCTGCTCACCGAACGCGGCGCGCGCACCGGCCTGCTCACCACCGCCGGCTTCCGCGACCTGCTGGAACTCGGCCGGGGCCGGCGTCCTTCGCTGTACGACCTGCAGGCCGACAAGCCCGCCGCCCTGGTGCCCCGGGACCTGCGGCTGGAGGTGGACGAGCGGGTCCGCCACGACGGCCGGGTCGAGCGCCCCCTCGACGAGGACCAGGTCCGCGCGCTCGCACGCGAGCTGCGGGAGCAGAACGTGGAAGCCGTCGCGGTCTGCTTCCTCTACAGCTTCGTCGACCCGGCCCACGAGCGGACCGCCGAACGCATCCTCACCGAGGAGCTGCCCGGCGTGCACGTGTCGGTGTCGTCGGCGGTGCTGCCGGAGTTCCGCGAGTACGAGCGTCTGTCCACAGTGGTCGTCAACGCCTACCTCGGCCCGGTGGTCGCCCGCTACCTGGCCCGGCTGCGCACCCGGCTGAGCGAACTCGGCCTGCGCGCCACCCCGCACGTCACCCAGTCCAACGGTGGCATCATCCCGTTCGAGACGGCCGAGCGGATGCCCTCCCGCATGGTCCTCTCCGGCCCCAGCACCGGGGTGGTCGGCGCGGCCGAGATCGCCCGCGCCGCCGGATACCCGGACATCATCACCTTCGACGTGGGCGGCACCTCCTCCGACGTTTCGCTCGTGCAGGACGGTGTGCCCAAGTCGTCCAGCGGCACCGAGATCGACGGCAGGCCGGTGCGCGCGCCGATGCTGGACATCCACACCGTCGGCGCCGGTGGCGCGTCGACCTCGAGGATCGACGCGGGCGGCGCGCTCAAGGTCGGCCCGGGCAGCGCGGGCGCCGACCCGGGACCGGCCTGCTACGGCCGCGGCACCGAGCCGACCGTCACCGACGCCAACGTCGTGCTGCGCGTGCTCAACCCCGAGTACCTGCTGGACGGCCGGATGAAGATCGACGCCGCAGCGGCCCGCGCCGCGGTGTCCACAGTGGCCGGTCCACTGGGGATGGACGTGCTCGACGCGGCGCAGGGGATCGTGCGGGTCATCACCGCCAACATGGCCCGCGCCATCCGCGTCATCTCCGTGCAGCGCGGCTACGACCCGCGCGACTACGTCCTGGTGCCCTTCGGCGGCGCCGGTCCGCTGCACGCCGTGCGCCTGGCCCGCGAGCTGGGCATGCGCACCGTGCTGGTGCCCGAGACGCCCGGCGCGCAGTGCGCCGCCGGTCTGCTGATGACCGACATCCGGGCCGATTTCCTGCGCACCCGCATCTCCCCGCCAGACCACGACGTGGTCGCCGGGGTGTTCGCGGAGCTGGGATCCGAAGCGACGGCCTGGCTGGCGGAGGAGAACGTCCCGGCCGAGCGTCGCCGCGTCGAGCGGTTCGCCGAGATGCGCTACGCCGGCCAGAACCACGAGCTGCCGGTGCCGGTGCCGGAGGGCGAGATCACCGCGGACACGGTCGCGCAGCTGACCAAGCGGTTCGCCGCCGAGCACGAGCGGATGTACGGCTACTCCTCGGCCGAGGACGCGGTGCAGGTGGTCACCTTCCGCCTGCGCGCCATCGGCGAGGTCGCCCGCGCCCAGCTGCACCGCGCGCCGCTCGGCGACCCGGACGCGAGCGCCGCGATCCGCGCCACCCGCGAGGTCTACCTGCCCGAAAGCGGCGGGTTCACCGCCTGCCCGGTGTACGACCGCAGGCTCCTGGCACCCGGCCACCGCATCGACGGCCCCGCGGTCGTCGAGCAGATGGACACCACCACGCTGCTGCTCCCCGGCGACACCGCCGTCGTCGACGAGCTGCGCAACCTCGTCGTGACGGTGGGCCGATGACCCACACGGAAGGGAAGACCATGCAGGACCCCGTGCTGGTCGAGGTGATCGGCTCCGCGCTGTCGTCCATCGTGGAGGAGATGGGCGAGACGCTGGTGCGCGCGGCCTACTCGACCAACATCAAGGAACGCCGTGACTGCACCGCGTCACTGTTCGACGCCGCCGGCCGGATGCTCGCCCAGGACGAGGGCGGTTCGCCGCTGCACCTGGGCTCGCTGATGGGCATCGTCGACGAGATCACCCGCCGCTACCCGGCGGATACGATCGAAGACGGCGACACGTTCATCGGCAACGACCCGTTCACCGGCGGCGGCTCGCACCTGCCCGACATCGTGCTGGTGTCGCCGGTGTTCCTGGACGGAGAGATCACCGCGTGGGTGGCGAACCTGGCCCACCACGCCGACTTCGGCGACCGCGGCCACGCGCACATCTTCCAGGAGGGGCTGCGGATCCCGCCGGTGCGGCTGATGCGCCGCGGCGAGCTGCAGACCGACCTGTTCGAGCTGATCCTGCTCAACTGCCAGGTGCCGCACGAGCGCCGGGCCGACCTGCGTGCCCAGATCGCCGCGAACCGGCTCGCCGTCACCCGGTACACCGAGCTGGCCGGGCGTTACGGCCGCGACACGCTCGTCGCGGCGGCCGCGGCGCTGCTCGACTACACCGAGCGCCGCACCCGCGCGGCGATCGCGAAGGTGCCCGACGGCACGTACACCTTCACCGACCGCTTCGACTGCCCGGAACTCGACGACGAACTCGACCTCGGCGTCACCGTCACCGTGCACGGCGATGAGGTCACCTTCGACTTCACCGCGCCGCCGCAGGTCCGGGCCAGCGTCAACGTCGTGTGGACCGCGCTGTACGCGGCGGTCTACTACTCGCTCAAGACGCTGGTGGACCCGGACATCGTCCCGAACGCCGGGCTGCACCGGCCGGTCACCATCAACGCCCCGCGTGGTTCGGTGCTCAACTGCGTCGAACCCGCCGCGGTCAACGGCCGCAGCGAGACCTGCCAGCGCGTGGTCGACCTGATCCACGGCGCGCTCGCCACCGCCGTGCCGGAGACCGTGACCGCGGCGAGCAACGGCGCCAACACCGGCGTGCACTTCTCCGGGGTGGACAGCCGCACCGGCCGCTACTTCGTCTACCTGGAGACCATCGGCGGCGGGTGCGGCGCGCGGCTGGGCAAGGACGGCATGGACGGCGTGCAGGTGCACATGACCAACACCAGCAACCTGCCGGTCGAGGCGCTGGAGACCGAGTACCCGCTGGTGGTGGAGGAGTACGCGCTCATCGACGACTCCGGCGGCGACGGCCGCACCCGCGGCGGCATGGGCATCCGGCGCACCGTCCGCGTCGAGGAGACCGACGTGCACTTCTGGCTCGACACCTCGCGGCAGCGGTCGCGGCCGTGGGGCCTGTTCGGCGGCGGCCCGGGCGCGAGCGCCGGGGTCGAGCTGTCCGAAGGCGCGCAACCCGTCGAGCACGGCTACACCCGGCTGCAGCCCGGCGACCGGGTGTCGATCCTGACCGCGGGCGCCGGTGGGTTACGGGCCACCGTCCGAACGCGACCCGGACCAGGTCCGCCGCGACGTCGCCGAAGGCCGCATCTCCGCGGAACGCGCCCGCACGACCTACGGGGTGGAAGCATGATCCGCACCGCGGTGATCGGCTTCGGCGTGTCCGGGCGGATCTTCCACGCCCCGTTCCTCGCCGCCGACGAGAACTTCTCGCTCGACTTCATCGTCACCGGGAACCCGGAGCGGGCAGCGCACGCCGAGGCCGAGTATCCACAGGCGACCGTCCTCGCCACACCCGGCGAGCTGTTCACCCGGGACCTCGATCTGGTCGTCATCGGCACCCCGCCGGCCACGCACGCCGAACTCGCGGCCACCGCGCTCGACCACGGCCTGCACGTGGTGGTGGACAAACCGTTCACCGTCACCAGCGCGCAGGGCGAGGCGCTGATCGAGCACGCCCGCCGCGCCGGCCGCGTGCTCACGGTGTTCCAGAACCGCCGCTGGGACGGCGACTTCCGCACCCTGCGGCGGCTGGTCGAGGACGGCGAACTCGGCCGGGTGCACACCTTCGAGTCCCGGTTCGAGTGGTGGAAGCCGCAGGGACCACGCGACTGGAAGGCGCACGCAAGCGCCGCGCAGGGCGGCGGCATCCTCTACGACCTCGGCACCCACCTGATCGACCAGGCCATCCAGTTGTCCGGCCCGGTCGAGCGGGTGCACGCCGACCTCGCCCGCCGCGGCGCGGGTGACGCCGACGACGACACGTTCGTCGTCCTGACCCACGAGAACGGCACCCGGTCGCGGCTGTTCATGTCCGGCCTCGCCGCCCTGCCCGGGCCGCGGTTCCACGTCCTCGGCGACCGGGCCGGCTACACCAAGCACGGCCTGGACCCGCAGGAGGACGCGCTCAAGAGCGGCGCCCGTCCCGGCGACGACGGTTTCGGCCGGGAACCGGAAGACCACTGGGGCACGCTCGGCGTCCGCGGGAACACCCGGCGCGTCGAGCCGGAACCCGGGGACTACGGCGAGTTCTACCGGCTGCTCGCCACCGCGATCGACCGCGGCGGGCAGCCACCGGTCGACCCGCGCGACGCGGTGGACGTTCTTCGCATCATCGAGCGGGCACACGCCCGGAAGGGGGATCTTTCCCGATGACCGCAGCCAAGCACGTCGTCGTGGTGGGCGGGGGCGTTCTCGGCGTCTCCACGGCCACGCACCTGCAGCGCGACGGCGTGGCCGTGACGCTCGTGACCGAGGGCGAACTGGCCGACGGCGCGTCGGGGCGGTCGCTGTCCTGGCTCAACTCGGCCGGGACCCGCTCGGCGGCCTACCACGCGCTGCGGATGGCCGGCATCGACCGCTACCGCACGCTCTTCGCGCAAGACCCGGCCCGCGAGTGGCTCCGCTTCGACGGCGGCCTGCACTGGAGTCTCGACCAGGACGCGATGCGGGAGCGGCACCGCGCCGAGGTCGCGCACGGCTACGACTCGAAACTGGTCTCGGCGCACCCGGGTCTCGCCCCGGACGCGATCCCCGAGGTGGCCGTGCACAACCCCGGCGAGGGCTGGGTTTCGCTGCCGCACCTGATCGAGCACCTCGCCGCGGAGTTCACCGCGCTGGGCGGCGAGATCGTCACCGGCGCCGGGCGCGCGAGCGTCACGACCGCCGGGGGAGTGGCCACCGGGGTGACCACCACCGGCGGGCGGCGGTTCGCGGCCGACGCCGTCGTGGTCGCCTGTGGCGCCGCCACCTCGTCCGTGGTCGCGGAGCTGGGGGTGTCCATTCCGGACGCCTCGCCGCTGTCGATGCTCGTGCTCACCGAACCCGCCGACACCGCGGTGACCGCTGTGCTGAACACCCCGCGCGTCGCGCTGCGGCCCAACCCGGGCGGCACGTTCGCGCTGGACCACCACTGGTACGAGGACCGGATCACCGAGGCGGCCGACGGCACGTGCGTGATCGACGAGTCGGTGGTCAAGGAACTCACCGCCGAGGCTTCCGCGCTCCTGGACGGCGGGGTCACGCTGACCGCCGCGTCCTGGAAGCTCGGCCGCAAGCCCATCCCGGGCGACGGCGAGCCGGTGTTCGGCGAGCTGTCCGCCGTGCCGCGGTGTTTCCTCGCCTTCACCCACTCCGGCGCGACGCTCGGCCTGATCGCCGGGGAGCTGCTGGCCGGCGAGATCCGCACCGGCGAGCCCCACCCGATGCTGGCGCCCTTCCGGCCGGACCGCTTCCGGCCCTGACCCCGCAAGGAGAACCGTGACCGACCACGACACGCGGGCCCCCGCCACCGACCTGCGCTCGCGGCGCAAGGTGATCATGTCCGCGATGCTCGGCAACGTCGTCGAGTACTACGACTTCGGCCTCTACGGCACGCTGGCCGTGATCATCTCCCGCCAGTTCTTCCCCGAGGGCAACGCCACCGCCGCGCTGCTGTCGACCTACGCGGGTGTGGTGCTGTCCTACGCGCTGCGGCCGCTGGCGGCGATCGTGCTGGGCCCGCTGGCCGATATCAAGGGCCGCCGGTTCGTGCTGCTGCTGACGATCGCGGTGATGAGCGTCGGCACCGCCGGGATCGGCCTGCTGCCCACGTACGCGGCGATCGGGATCGCGGCGCCGATGATCCTGTTGTTCTGCCGGGTCCTGCAGGGCATCGGGGCCAGCGTCGAGTACACCACGGCGGCCAACTTCATCTTCGAGCACGAGCGCGGCAACCGGCGCAACTACCTCGCCGGGCTGTCCGTGGCGTCCACTTCGGTCGGTCCGCTGCTCGCGACCCTGGTGTCCTACCTGGTGATCTCCGTGATGCCGGCGCAGGCGTTCAACGACTGGGGCTGGCGCATCCCGTTCCTGCTGTCGATCCCGATGGCGCTGGTCGGCATCTACATCCGCCGTCACGTCGAGGAGACCCCGCAGTTCAAGGAGATGGCCGAGCTGGCCGAGCGCAGCAAGGTCAAGCAGACTCCGTTCCGCACCGCGGTGCGCGAGCACTGGGGCGCGATGCTGCGCGCCATCGGCCTCGGCGCCGGGCAGCGGGTCGGGTCGTTCGTCATCCAGGCCTACTTCGTCACCGCCATGGTCAAGGCCGGGTTCGCCGAGAACAACGCGCTGCTCGCCTCGCTGCTGACCTACGCGATCGGCCCGATCCCGGCGATCTGGGGCGGCAAGCTCGCCGACAAGCACGGCGCGCGGATCCCGCTCGTGGTCGGCTACGGCCTGTTCGTCGTGCTGACCGTGCCGACGTTCCTGGCGATCGGCTCCGGCTCGCTGTGGCTGGCGGTGGTCGCGGTGGTCGCGTTCACCTTCATCAACAACTTCGTCGGCGCGCCGCTGACCACCGCCTACGTGATGAGCTTCCCGGCCGAGGTGCGGGCCAGCGCGTCCGCGCTCAACTACAACATCGGCACCACCGCGCTGGGCTCGACCGCCGGCCTGATCGCGGTGTGGCTGTTCGACCTCACCGGCACCAACGCCGCGTTCGGCTGGTACATGACCGCGATCTGCGCCGTCTCGATCCTGGTGGCGTTGTTCGCGATGCCGGCCGCCGTCGACGAGCAGCGCCGCAAGACGCTGGCGGAGGCCTGATGGACGCCCGCACCGCCGACGCGCTGGCCCGCGCGGCCGCCTACGGTCCGAAGGAGCCGGTCGAGGCCGAGCGCGGCATGGTGGTCACCTCGCACCCGCTCGCGGTGCGGGCCGGGCTCGACGTGCTCCGCGACGGTGGCACGGCCGCCGACGCGGCGCTCGCGGCGGCGGCGACCCAGCTGGTGGCCGAACCGCACATGACGGCGCTGACCGGCGGACTGGAGATGCTGCACTGGGACGGCGCGCGCGGCGAGGCGAGTTACCTCAACGGCAACGTCGCCGCGCCGCTCGCCCCGCTGCCCGGGTTCACCGGCGCCGACCTCACCACCGGCCGGGGCGTTCCGGTCCCCGGCTGGTGGCCGGCCTTCCGCGCCGCGCACGAGCGGTTCGGCAGGCTGCCGCGGGGCCGGTTGCTGCGGGACGGCATCCAGCTGGCGCGGGACGGGTTCGCGGTGAACCCCTACCTGTTCGGCGAGATGTACGCGCACCGCGCCGAACTCGGGTGCCACGAGCAGGCGCGGGAGGTGTTCCTGCCCGGCGGCAGCCTCGTCGCGCCGGGGCAGACGCTGCGGCAGGAGCGGGTCGCGCGCACGCTGGAACGGCTGCGGGACGAGGACCTGGACTACTACCTGGGCGACTTCGCGCGGGCGTTCGCCGCCGAGTGCCGCCGCGGCGGCGGGGTGATCACGACCGACGACTTCGCCGCGTACGAGTCGCAGTGGTCCGAGCCCCTGCGTGGCACCTACCGGGACGTGGAGGTCGTGGCGTCCGCGCCGCCCGACGACGGCGGGTGCCAGCTCATCGAGGCGCTCAACATGCTGGAGCTGGTGGACCTGCCGGGCCCGGCGCACGCTTGCGTGGACACCCTCGACCTGCTGGTGGCCGTGCACAACGAGGTGTACTACGCGCCGCCCCGCACCGCCGCCACCGACGTGGGAACGCTGCTGTCCAAGGACTTCGCGGCCCGGCGGCTGGACCGGCTCGCCGGGCCGGCACCGGCCGGGCCGGTGCCGGTGCCCGGCACGATCCACGTCACGGTCGTGGACGAGCAACGCAACATCGCGTCGGTCACGCACTCGCACATGGCGTCGCCGTGGGTGAACGGGTTGTTCGCCGAGGGGTTCCAGCTCTCCGGCGGCGGGTCGTTCTTCCAGCGCGGCATGCCGTGGCCCGGCGAGCGCGCCACCGTGTACCTCGCACCGAACCTGGTGCTGCGGGACGGGGTGCCGGTGCTGGCGTCCGGGTCGCCGTCGGTGTCGCTGGTCGCGTGCGTGCTGCAGAACCTGGTGAACCTCCTCGACTTCGGGATGTCCATCGAGGAATCGGTGGCGGCCCCGCGGTTCGGCGTGCGGCCGCACGAACCCGCGGCGGGGTGGCTGCCGGGCGTGACGCTGGAGCACGGGTTCGCGCCCGCGGTGGCGGGCGAGTTCCGGCGGCGGTGCGCCGAACGCGGGCTGTGGCTGCGCGATCTCGGGCCGTGGCACTCGCTCACCGGCAACTTCGAGGGCGTGACGCTGGACGGCGGGCTGCTGCGGTCCTGTGCGGACCCTCGCCGGAACGGCGCGGCGGAGGGTTACTGACCGGTCTTGGTCTACGTGGCGCAACGCTGTGGTCGCGACGCAGCAACTTCGCGCCACACGGGTGGTTTCCGGGTTTGCGCCATCACCCGTTCGGGTATCGCTGGCCGGTCCCCATCGGAACAGGACCGGCGGCGCGGCCCGTCCTGCCGGCAGAAAGAGTTGCCATGATCGTTCTTGGCGTCATCCTGCTCATCGTCGGTCTGCTGACCGGCATCAACATCATCTGGACGATCGGAATCGTGCTTCTGGTCGTGGGCGCGGTGCTGGCGATTCTCGGCGGCACCGGCCGGAAGGTCGGTGGCAGGGCGCACTGGTTCTGATCCGGGCTCCATCCGGTGCCGGCCTCCGTCCGGGGGCCGGCACCGGCACGTCGTCAGGCCAGCAGGTGGCCCAGTCCCGCGGCGGCGAGCGCCACCCGGGACGCGTGGCTGGCCGGCCCCACCTGCACCGGGATCCGGGCCGCCGTGTGGGCCAGCTCCGCGGCGCCGGACACCGACAGGAAGTCCACTGCGGACAGGTCGACCTCGATGAGCCGGGGCGACAGCCGCCCGGCCGCCGCGAGCGCCTCGGCCAGCGACGGGACCGTCAGCAGGTCCACCTCGCCGGCGACGCGCCGCGGCACCACCTCGTCGTCCAGTACCGCCGTCCGGATGTCCACTTCCGCCCGGCCGGAGTCCGTCACGCGGCCTCACCTCCCCGCACAGTCTGAACACGGTTCAACCTCCGCGGAGGCATCCCGGTGCGGATTCACCGGATCCAGTGATGGGCGGGCGCGTTTAGGCGGTGATCAGTCAGGTGGTCACCGCGCGGAAGCCGGCCCGCCAGGGCGTTTGAAGCGCCCCGGCTTCACCGAGCCGGGAGAGCGGTTCGACCCACGCCGATCAGCGCGCTCGCGTCGAGGGTGCCCAGTCCGGCCACGCGCAGGCCCTCGGCGAACCGGTCGCGGACCCGGGCCAGGGCGTCGGGGGACAGGCCGGTGACGAAGCCGCGCATCGCCGAGCCGAGGTAGAACGTCCAGGCGTCGTCCGGGTGCAGCGGCTGGACGTAGTGAACCTCCCGCACCTCGACGTCGTGCAGGCCGATGCCCGAGAGCCAGTCGCCGAGCTTGTCCGCGGTGTCGATGCGCAGGCTGTGGTTGGGCCGTTCGGGCGCGTCCGCGAGTCCGGGGTTGTCGGGCAGCGCGGCGGCGCGGCCGATCGGGACGATGCGGGCCATGCCGTCGGCGCGCCAGGCGCTCACCGCGAACCGGCCGCCCGGGCGCAGCAGCCCGGCCAGGTGGCGGCTGCCGGCGTCCATGTCGGGGAAGAAGAACACGCCGAACGAGCTCTGCACGACGTCGTAGCCGTCGTGCGGCCAGGCGAGGACGTCGGCGGCGGTGAACCGCAGCGAGTGCAGGCCGAGGGCGGCCGCTTCCCGGCGGCCCTCGTCGAGCAGGCCCTCGGCGATGTCGACGGCGTCGACGGAGCCCTCGGGTCCCACGGCGCGGGCGGCCGGGATGGCGGAGGCTCCCGCGCCGCAGCAGGCGTCGAGCACCCGCTCGCCGGGCCGCGGCCGCGCCACCGCGGTCAGGATTTCGCCGAGCGGCCGCCACAGGCGGGCCGACCAGGCGGTGAACTCCGATCGGGCGGCGGTGAACACACCCGCGACGGCCTCGGGATTCATGGTTGCTCCTTCTCGGTTCAGTGCCACGCGTCGAACAGATTCTCCCGGCTCAGCGCCTCCGCCGGTGGCCCTTCCGCGACGATGCGCCCCCGGCCCAGGACCACGCAGTGATCCGCGCGCCGCGCCTCGGCGAGGTCGTGGGTCGCGTGCACCACCGTCACGCCGCTGTCGGCGACCTCGCGGAGCGTTGCGGAGATCGTCTCCCGTGCCGGCACGTCGAGGGCTGCCGTGGGTTCGTCCAGCAGGAGAAGGCCCGCCTCCTGCGCGAGGGCCTGCGCGACCAGCACCCGCTGCCGCTGCCCGCCGGACAGCGCGGACAACCGGCGCCCGGCGAGCGACTCCACGCCGAGCCGCGCCAGGCACTGGTCCACCACGGCCCGGTCCTGACGGGACAGCCGCCGCCACGGCCGGCCGGCCCAGCGTCCCATCCGGACGGTCTCCCGCACGGTGATCGGCAGCAGCGCGGGCACCGTGTCGTGCTGCACCACCAGCGCCGGCCGCCCGGCGGGGCGTTCGACCTCACCCGCGACCGGCCGGACGATCCCGGCGAGCACCCCGAGCGCGGTCGACTTCCCGGAGCCGTTGGCGCCGACCACGGCGGTGACCGCGCCGGCCGGGAACCCGGCGGAGACCTCGTGGAGCGCGATCTGCCGCGCGTATCCGGCGGAGATCCGGCTGAGGGTGGCGCCGGTGCGGGTGGTGGCCGTGGTGGTGGAGGTCATGGGAGTTCGCCTTTCCCGGAGACACTGCTCGGGGTCGTGCTGGTGCGGGTCGTGCTGTGAGTCATGGCAGTTCGCCTTTCCCGGAGGTGTTCACGCCGGTCAGGGCCGTCCCGGTGGGGGTTGTGCTCCCGGCCATCGCGGCTCGCCTTTCTTGAGCCGTCCGCCCGAAGCCGCCGGTCGGGGCCGCGCCGGTCCGGATTGTGCTCCGCGTCATGCCACCTCACCTTTGTAACGATAATCGTTTTCACTATAGGGTGACCCACTGTGGAGTGGTTGATCGCCCCGTTCGAGGTGTCCTTCGTTCAGCGGGCTTGGTGGGGAGGGGTCCTGGTGTCGGGCGTGTGCGCGCTCGCCGGGACGTGGATGGTGTTGCGGGGACTGGCTTTCCTCGGCGACGCGATGTCGCACGGCATGCTGCCCGGGGTCGCGATCGCGGCCCTGCTCGGCGGCAGCCCGGTGCTCGGCGCGGCCCTGAGCGCGGGCGCGATCGCGGCCGGGGTCACCGCGCTGGGCCGGTCGCGCCGGATCTCCCAGGACACGAGCATCGGATTGCTGTTCGTGGGCATGCTCGCCCTCGGCGTGATCATCGTCTCGCGCTCGCAGTCGTTCGTGGTGGACCTCACCGGCTTCCTGTTCGGCGACGTCCTCGCCGTCGGCCACCGCGACCTGCTGTTCCTGGCCGGTGCGCTGGCCGTGGCCGCCATCGTCGCGCTGCTGGGGCACCGCTCGTTCGTCGCGCTGACCTTCGACGAACGCACCGCGCACACCCTCGGTCTCCGCCCGCGCCGGGCGCACGCCGCGCTGCTCGGCCTGGTCACGCTCGCGATCGTGGCGTCCTTCCACGTCGTGGGCACGCTGCTGGTGTTCGGCCTGCTGGTCGCGCCGCCGGCGGCCGCGCTGTACTGGGCGCGGCGCGTGCCGGTCGTGATGCTGACGGCCGCGCTGCTCGGCGCCTTCGCCACGACGGCCGGCCTGCTGATCTCCTGGCACTGGGGGACCGCCGCCGGTGCGACCATCGCCGCGGTGGCCGTGGCCCTGTTCGGGCTGTCGGCCCTGGCCGCGCGGCTGCGCGACCGCGTGCCGCGCAGGACGCTGACCCTGCTCGCCGCCTTCCCGCTCGCGGCCTGCGCCGCGGAGCCCGCGCCGCCCGCCGAGCCGCCGCACGGTTATGTCGAAGGCGCCGAGGAAACCGCCGAGGCGCAACCGCGGCTCGTGATCGCCGACCGGAACGGCGCGGTCCACGTGCTCGACCTGATCACCGAGCAGACGACCGAGCTGGCCCCGGCGCCCGGCGTGCAGCGCGTCGCCACCGACGGCCGCTTCGCCTACCTGTCCTCCGGCGGCACGGTGCACGTGGTGGACAGTGGTTCGTGGATGGTCGATCACGGCGACCACGTGCACTACTACCGCACCGCGCCCACCACCGCGGGCACGCGCCCCGGCGGGCCGGTCGTCGCCGCCCACGCCGACAGCGCCGTCACCGCCCTGGTGTCCGAGGGCCGCACCACGCTGACGGCCGGCGGGGAAACCGCGGGCGCGGCGGTCCCGCTGGGGGAGCGGCTGGTGGTCGCCGACGGCACCCTGGAGGTCCGCGGCCGCGACGGCGCCACCGAATCGGTGCTCGAACCGGCCTGCGCCGATCCGCGGGGCACCGCGCTGACCCGGCGGGGAGCGGTGTTCGGCTGCGCCGGCGGAGCCGTTCTGGTGTCCGAAAAGGACTTCACGGCGACCAAGATCCCGTACCCTGCCGACGTTCCGCCGGAGGAACGCGCGGTGGAGTTCAGCCACCGGCCCGGCAGCACCACCCTCACCGCCCGCGCGGGCGACCGCGGCGTGTGGGTGCTCGACGTGACCGCGAAGACCTGGCGCCGGTTCGACACCGGGCCGGTGGTGGCCGTCAACGCGGTCGGTTCCGGCGGAGCCGTGCTCACCCTGACCGCCGACGGCGTGCTGCACGCGCTGAACCCGGAGACCGGCGCGGAGACCGCGCGCCGCCCGCTGATCAGCGGACCGGTCGACCCGGGCGCCACGATCCAGGTGGACACCAGCCGCGCCTACGTCAACGACGCCGCCGCGCGGGTGGTGCACGAGATCGACTACGCCGACAACCTGCGGATCGCGCGCACCCTGCCGGTCGGCATCGCGCCGGCGCTGCTCGTGGAGACCGGCCGATGAGCCGCCTCGTGGCCGCGGTCCTGGCGGCGGTGCTGGTGCTCGCGGGCTGCGCCGGGGGCGGCGACCGCGCCGGGGTGGTCGTCACGACGAACATCCTCGGCGACGTCACCCGCGCGATCGCCGGGGACCAGGCGGAGGTGACCGTGCTGATGCGGCCCGGCGCCGACCCGCACTCGTTCGCGCTCTCCGCGCAGGAGGCCGAGCGGGTGGCCGACGCCGGACTGGTCGTCCACAACGGACTCGGGCTCGAAGAGGGCGTGGCCCGCAACGTGGCGGCGGCCGCTGAAGCGGGGGTGCCGACCCTCGCCGCGGGGGAGGCCGCCGACCCGATCCCGTACGCGGAGGGCGCGCCCGACCCGCACTTCTGGACCGACCCGGGACGGATGCGCCTGGTCGTGCGGGCGATCGCGGACGAGGTCGCCCGGGTACCCGGGGCCGACGCGGCGATCGTGCGGGCCAACGCCGAGGGGTACCTGCGCGAACTGGACGCGCTCGACGCGTGGATGACCGAGCGCTTCGCCACGATCCCCGCCGAGCGCCGCAAGCTGGTCACCAACCACCACGTGTTCGGATACCTGGCGCAGCGCTACGGCTTCGAGGTGGTCGGCGCCGTGGTGCCCAGCGGCACCACCCTGGCCTCGCCGAGCCCGTCGGATCTCGCCGGGCTGGCCGGCGCGATCCGCGCCGCCGGGGTGCCGGCGATCTTCGCCGACTCCTCGCAGCCCGACCGCCTCGCGCGGGTGCTGGCCGACCAGGCCGGGGTGCACGTGCGGGTCGTCCCGCTGCACTCCGAATCGCTGACCGCGCCGGGCGGGGGAGCGGCGACCTACCTCGAGATGATGCGGTCCAACACGGACGCGATCGTCACCGCACTTGCCGAGAACCGATGAGAAAGGTTGTCCCCATGAGAAAAGCGCCCGTGGCGCTGTCCATTGTGGCCTGTGCCGTGCTGGCCGCGTGCGGCACGAGCCCGTCCGCCGCGCCGGAGGTCACCGACCCGGTCGTGGTCACCTACGACGGCGGGCTCCTGGTGCTCGACGGCACCACGCTCGAGCAGAAGGCGGACCTGCCGCTGTCCGGCTTCAACCGGATCAACCCGGCCGGCGACGACCGGCACGTGATGGTCTCCACCGCGGAGGGCTTCCAGGCGCTGGACGCGGTGTCGGCGGAGCTGACCGACGTGAAGTTCCCCGGCGCGAAGCCCGGCCACGTCGTCCGGCACGCCGGGCGGACCGTGTTGTTCTCCGACGGCACCGGCGAGGTCACCGCGTTCGACCCGGGCACGTTGTCGGGCGGGCAGCCGGCGACCGAGGTGTACCGCGCGGCCGAACCGCACCACGGGGTCGCCATCGAACTGTCCGACGGGCGGCTCGTGGTGACCCTGGGTAATGAGGAGGAGCGGCGGGGCATCGTCGTCCTCGACGACGCGCGGAAGGAGATCGCGCGCAGCGAGGAGTGCCCGGGCGTGCACGGCGAGGCGACCGCGGCCGGCGAGGCGGTGGTGATCGGGTGTGAGAACGGGGTGCTGGTCTACCGGGACGGTGTCATCACGAAGGTGGCCAGCCCGACGGAATACGGTCGTATCGGAAACCAGGCCGGTTCCGACGCGTCGCCGGTCGTGCTGGGTGACTACAAGCAGGACGAGGACGCCGAACTGGAGCGCCCGCGGCAGGTCTCGCTGATCGACACGGCGACCGGCACGCTGCGGCTGGTCGACATCGGCACCAGCTACACGTTCCGCTCGCTGGCGCGCGGCCCGCGGGGTGAGGCGCTGGTGCTCGGCACGGACGGCGGGATCCGGGTGATCGACCCGGCCACCGCGCAGGTCACCCGCACCATCCCGGTGACCGCGGCGTGGGAGGAGCCGCTGGAGTGGCAGCAACCCCGCCCGGCGATCTTCACCCGGGGAGCCGACGTGTACGTGACCGAACCGGCGACGCGGCAGGTGCACCTGGTCGACCTGGGAACGGGCCAGAAGCGGACGAGCGTGACGCTACCCCACGAGCCGAACGAGCTGAGCGGCGTCGCGGGACACTGAGGGAAGGGGCGGTCACTCCGGTGGCCGCCCCTGCGGTGGCGACCCTCCAGGGCAGGGGCGGCCTGCTGGCGGTTCGAGCCCCGCCTTCTCACTCCTCGGCGGCCGCCTTCTTCGGGGGTGGCCTCGCGCTCTGGCTGCGCGGCGGGTCGGTTCACCGCGGGAGTGCCCGGACGGCTGCCCGCGATGCGGCCGCCGAGGAGTGAGAAGGCG
>NZ_PQHY01000008.1:0-159518 GCF_003385175.1 Amycolatopsis ruanii | reverse complement strand
GTATTGGTCGCCGAGCAGCGGCGTCAAGGTACTCTTTCCCGCCTTGACGCCGCTGCTCGGCGACCAATACACACTCAACGAGAGGGGGCGGGGGAGGTGGCACCCAAGGTGACCGTCAGGCGCCGTAGGCGCCCTGGTTTTCCCGCCCGCAGGGCGGGCTCTTCGTCTGCCCCCAGCCACCTCTAAAGATCAAAAGATGTCCTCGCCGGACGGGCAGGCTCCGGGATGACGGGGAATGCAGGCACGTCACCTTGACGGGGTGGTCGCTGGGTGGTCATCCCGTCGCCTTCCGGTTTGTGCATATCACCTTGAGCCAGGGCCGCAAGGTTGGCATGCCAACTCACGACCCAGCCCGGGTTGCGGCCCTGGCTCAAGGTGATCGTCCGGTGTCAGGCTCCGGGATGACCACCCAGCTTCGCTGTGTGCGCTGCGCGGCTGGACGTCTGCGTTAGTCAGCGTTAACCTGTTCCTGTGGCGAGTGTGCGTGAGCTGGGGCTGCCCCAGCGGGAGGCGTCCCGGGGCGAGTTGCCCGCTCGGGTTGCGATCTGGGAGGTCGGGCCGCGGGACGGGCTGCAGAACGAGCAGACCGTGATCGGCCTGGACACCAAGCTCGAGTTCCTCGACCGGCTCGCCGCGGCGGGGCTGACGACCCTCGAGGCGACCAGTTTCGTCCACCCGAAGTGGGTCCCGCAGCTCGCCGACGCCGATGACCTGCTCGCGAAGCTCGACCGGCGCCCGGGCGTGAAGTACCCCGTCCTCGTCCCCAACGAGCGCGGCCTCGACCGGGCCCTGGCGCTGGGCGTGGAAGCGATCGCCATCTTCGGCAGCGCCACCGAGACCTTCGCGCGCAAGAACCTCAACCGCTCGTTCGACGAGCAGTTCGCCATGTTCGAGCCGGTCGTGCGGCGGGCCCGCCACGAAGGGCTCGAGGTGCGCGCCTACCTCTCCATGTGCTTCGGCGACCCGTGGGAGGGCGCCGTGCCCGTCGAGCAGGTCGCGGCCGCCGGGCGGCGGCTGCTCGACATGGGCTGCTTCCAGCTCTCCCTCGGGGACACGATCGGCGTCGCCACGCCGGGGCACGTCGAGGCGGTCCTCGGCGCGTTCGGCGACGTCTCCCAGCTCGCCGTGCACTTCCACGACACCTACGGCCAGGCGCTGTCCAACACGCTCGCCGCCCTGAGGGCCGGAGTGACCACAGTGGACTCCTCCGCGGGCGGCCTCGGCGGCTGCCCCTACGCGAAGGCCGCCACCGGCAACCTGGCCACCGAGGACCTGGTCTGGATGCTCGACGGCCTGGGCATCGAGCACGGCGTGGACCTGGACGCGCTCGTGCGGACGAGCGCCTGGATGGCACAGCGGCTCGGCCGCCCCAGCCCGTCCCGCGTCGTCAAGGCCCTGACCGGCGGCTAGGCCGATTCGATCGGCAGCTTGCCCGCCTCCCGGTCGGCCCGCAGCTGCGTCTTCAGCACCTTCCCGCTCGGGTTCCGCGGCAGGGCGGGCACCACCGCGATCCGGCGCGGCCGCTTGTACCGCGCCAACCGGTCGAGGCACCACTCCTCCAGCTCCGCGGCCGTGGGCGCGTCGCCAGGGGTGCGTGGCGCGATCACCGCCAGCGGCGTCTCGCCCCACCTGTCGTCCGGCACGCCGATCAACGCCACCTCGCCGATCTTCGGGTGCGCCGCCAGGACGTTCTCCACCTCGGCGCAGTAGATGTTCTCCCCACCGGAGATGATCATGTCCTTCTTGCGGTCCACCACGAAGTAGTAGCCGTCCTCGTCCTGCCGCACCAGGTCACCGGAGTGGAACCAGCCGCCGCGGAACGCCTCCGCCGTCTCGGCCGGCTTGTTCCAGTACTCCTTCATCACCATCGGGCTGCGGTAGACGATCTCCCCGACCTCGCCCCGCGGCACGTCGTTCATGTCGTCGTCGACCACGCGCACCTCGACGTTGAGCATCGGCTTGCCGACCGACCCGATCTTGCGGATCGAGTCCTCGCCGCGCAGCAGTGTGGTCACCGGGCTGCACTCGGTCTGCCCGAACGCCGTCGTCACCTCGGCCTGGGGGAACGTGTCGATCATCGTGCGCAGCAGGGTCGTCGACGCCGGCGCCGCGCCCCACGAGATCTTCGACAGCGCAGACAGATCGCGCTCGCGGATCCCGGACACGTTCACGATCGCCTGCCACTGCGCCGGCACCAGGAACACCGACGACACCCGCTCGCGCTCCATCAGGTCCACCACCGCGACCGGGTCGAACCGGCCGCTCGGCAGCAGCACCGTCCGGCCGCCGAGCAGCAGGTTCGGCAGCATCCCGGACAGCCCGGCGATGTGGAACAGCGGCGCGGCGGCCAGCCACACCTTGTCCTCCGGCCCGGTGCCCAGCGTCGCCATGTTGCTGAACGCGTGCATCAGCAGGTTGTAATGGGTGAGCACGGCGCCCTTCGGCCGTCCCGTGGTGCCCGAGGTGTACATGATGAACGCCGGGTCCTGCTCGTCCACCGTGATCTCGTCGAACTCCGGCGACGCCGCGGCCAGCGCCTCCGCGTAGTCCGCCATGCCCTCGAACGCGCCGCCGAACACCAGGCACGGGCCCCGGTCGCCGACCTGCTCGCGCGCCTTCGCCAGCGCCGGGGCGAGCGGAGCGTGCACCACGCTGGCCCGGGCCCCGCTGTCGGCGAGCACGTAGGCGATCTCGTCGGCCACGAGCCGGAAGTTCACCGGCACGCAGATCGCGCCCAGGCGCGTCGACGCGAAGTAGGTCTCCAGCACCTCCAGCGTGTTCAGGCCGAGCACGACCACCCGGTCGCCGTAGCCGACGCCCCGGTCGCGCAACGCGTTCGCCAGCCGGCTCACGCGCGTGTCGAACTGGCCGTAGGTGAGGGTGGTGCCCTCGAACGAGAAGGCGGGCTGGCCGCCCTGGGTGCGGGCGTGGCGGGCGAGCTGGTCGCCCATGGTCATCCCGCGCCCGAGCAGGCGGGGTACTTCGACAACTCCGGGCATCGGCAACCTCGGCGATCCGGCGGGTCAGGTACCGCGTTTCTACCGTGCCCGCGGCGAAACAGTCAACACTGACCGTCAGTGAAGAGCAGGCGGTGCGCCAGCGACTTCCACAGCGGGACGTGCGGATCGTTCGCCGGGTCCCGGTGGCGTTCGAAGGTGTAGGGCAGCGCCGCGCCCCGCATGCTCGTGAACAGCAGTTCGCGCAGCTCGGGGTAGTTCGGGTGGGCGCACACCGCCGGTCCCCAGATCCGGTCGCCGACCTCGCGGATCGCCTCCCGCAGCGCCCGCTCCTCCGGCCGCAGCGCCGCCGCGAGCGCCGGGTTGGTCCGCGCCGCCGTCCACAGCTCGACCGCGGCCCAGAACGGCGGCTCGTGGAAGGTC
The DNA here is from genome assembly GCF_003385175.1 of Amycolatopsis ruanii. Classification (NCBI taxonomy): domain Bacteria; kingdom Bacillati; phylum Actinomycetota; class Actinomycetes; order Pseudonocardiales; family Pseudonocardiaceae; genus Amycolatopsis; species Amycolatopsis ruanii. The sequence continues at coordinate 156,138 of NZ_PQHY01000008.1, read as the reverse complement.
GTCCACAGCAGCTCGATGCACCGCTCGACCCGCCGCGGGCCCTCCGGCGCGTCGGCGAGCTGCTCGGCGACCCGCACCTCGGTCTGGGCGAGCCGGGTCGCCGTCAGGTGCTGGGAGGCCGCGACCAGCAGCTCGTCCCGGGACGGGAAGTGGTGCAGCAGGCGGCCACGGGACACGCCGGCCTTGGCCTGGATGGCCAATGTGGACGCGCCCGCGTAGCCCAGCTCGACCAGGCACGCCACGGCCGCGTCCAGGATCAACGTGCGCGTGCTCGTCGCGCGGTCCTGCCGGTTCCGGGTTTCGGTCACCACGCCGATCACCATAGCCGTTAACAGTCGGTGTTGACTGTTACGCCGGAACCTTGCACTCTCGCAGGGGAGTCCCACGGTTCGAGGAGGAGCCGCATGTACCCGGGTACCCACGCCGACGCCGATCCCGGCAAGCCCGCCGTGATCATGGCGGGTTCAGGCGAGCGGCTGACCTACGGCGAGCTCGACGAGCGGTCCACCCGCCTCGCCGACGCCCTGACCCGCGCCGGCCTCGGCCGTGGCGACACCGTCGCCCTGCTCAGCGACAACTCGGTGCGCGCCTACGAGGTCTACTGGGCCGCCCTGCGCTCCGGCCGCTACCTCGCCGCGGTGAACAGCCACCTGTCCCCGGGCGAGGTCGCCTACATCGTCACCGACTCCGGCGCGCGGGCCCTGGTCGTCTCCGCCGCACTGGGCCCGCTGGCCGCCGCGGTCGCCGAGCTGCTCCCGGACGTGCCGGTCAAGCTCGTCTACGGCGGCGCGGCCGACGGGTACGCGGACTTCGACGACTTCCTCGCCACCGGCTCGCCCGAGCGCCCGGCGGACCAGCCGGCCGGGGCGGACATGCTCTACTCGTCCGGCACCACGGGCCGCCCGAAGGGCATCAAGGTCGACCTGCCGGACCGCCAGGTGGACGAGCCGGGCGACGTGCTGACCCCGGTCCTGCAGCACATGTACGGCTTCGGCCCGGACACGGTCTACCTGTCCCCGGCGCCGGTCTACCACGCCGCGCCGCTGCGGTTCGGCGCGACCGCACAGCGCCTCGGCGGCACGGTGGTGATGATGGAACGCTTCGACGCCGAAGCCGCGCTGCGCGCCATCGAGACCCACCGCGTCACGCACAGCCAGTGGGTGCCGACGATGTTCGTCCGGATGCTCAAGCTGCCCGGCGAGGTGCGCGGCCGCTACGACCTGTCCAGCCACCGCGTCGCGGTGCACGCCGCCGCGCCGTGCCCGGTCGAGGTCAAGCGCGCGATGATCGACTGGTGGGGGCCGGTCCTCTACGAGTACTACGCCTCCACCGAGGGCGCCGGGATGACGTTCATCGACAGCGAGCAGTGGCTCGCCAAGCCCGGCTCGGTGGGCCGCGCGGTGGTCGGCGTCGCCCACATCTGCGACGACGCGGGCGAGCTGCTGCCGCCCGGGGAGATCGGCACCGTCTACTTCGAACGCGACGAGGTCCCGTTCACCTACCACGGTGACCCGGACAAGACCCGCGAGGCGCAGCACCCCGAGCACGAAACCTGGACGACCACCGGCGACGTCGGCTACCTCGACGAGGACGGCTTCCTCCACCTGACCGACCGCAAGGCGTTCATGATCATCTCCGGCGGGGTGAACATCTACCCGCAGGAGGTCGAGGACGCGCTCGCGCTGCACCCCGCGGTGTTCGACGTCGGGGTGATCGGCGTGCCGGACGAGGAGATGGGCGAGGCGGTCAAGGCGTTCGTCCAGCCCGCGCCCGGCGCCACGCCCGGTCCGGAGCTGGCGGCCGAGCTGCTGGCCTACGTCCGCGAGCGGATCGCCCACTACAAGGCGCCGCGCAGCGTGGACTTCGTGGACGAACTGCCCCGCACGCCGACGGGCAAGTTGGTGAAGCGGCGGCTCAAGGAGAAGTACGTGGCTCCGGCCGCGGCCGAGTGAAGGAGGAGCCGTGCGAGACGCGGTGATCGTGGAAGCGGTGCGCACCCCCGTGGGCAAGCGCGAGGGCGGCCTGTCCGGCGTGCACCCGGTGGACCTGTCGGCACACGTGCTGCGTGGTCTGGCGGAGCGGTCCGGGCTCGATCCGGCCGAGATCGACGACGTGGTGTGGGGGTGCGTGAGCCAGGCCGGTGAGCAGACCGGCGACATCGGCCGCAACGCCGTGCTCGCCGCGGGCTGGCCGGAGAGCGTGACCGGCGTGACCGTGGACCGGCAGTGCGGGTCGTCCCAGCAGAGCGTGCACTTCGCCGCCGCCGGGCTGATCGCCGGGCACTACGACGTGGTGGTGGCAGGCGGTGTCGAATCGATGAGCCGGGTGCCGATGGGCTTCTCCGCGCAGGGCAGGAACCCGCTGGGCGAGCAGGTCCTCGCCCGGTACGGCGGGGTGCGGCCCAACCAGGGCATCGGCGCGGAGATGATCGTCGAGCGGTGGGGGTTCAGCCGCACCCAGGTCGACGAGTTCTCCCTCGCCTCGCACGAGAAGGCCGCCGCCGCGCAGGACGCGGGCGCCTTCGACGCGGTGCTGCTGCCGATCGCGGACGTCACCGCCGACGAGGGCGTGCGCCGCGGCGGTTCGCTGGAGAAGCTGGCCGGGCTCAAGCCCGCGTTCCGCGAGGACGGCGTCATCACGGCGGGCAACAGCTCGCAGATCAGCGACGGCGCCGCCGCCCTGCTGATGACGACCAGTGAGAAGGCGGCCCAGCTCGGCCTGCGGCCGATCGCACGCGTGCACACCGCGGTGCTCGCGGGCGACGATCCGGTGATCATGCTGACCGCGCCCATCCCGGCGACGAAGAAGGCCTTGCAGCGCAGTGGCTTGTCGATTTCCGACATCGGCGTGTTCGAGGTCAACGAGGCGTTCGCGCCGGTGCCGATGGCGTGGCTGGCCGAGACCGGCGCCGATGCCAAGTCCCTCAACCCGCACGGCGGCGCGATCGCCCTCGGCCACCCGCTCGGCGCGAGCGGCGCGCGCATCATGACCACGCTCGTGCACCACATGCGTGCCGCCGGCATCCGCTACGGCCTGCAGACCATGTGCGAGGGCGGCGGCCAGGCCAACGCCACCATCCTGGAGCTGGTCGCATGAGCGAGTTCCGCGAGAAGGTCCGGGCGTGGCTCGCCGAGAACGTCCCCGGCGACGAGGAACTGGCGACCGCCAAGCGGTTCCAGGCCGCGCTCTACGACGCGGGGCTGGCCGGGATCACCTGGCCGGCGGAGTTCGGCGGTCAGGGCCTCACCGCGGCCGAACAGCAGGTCTTCGACCAGGAGTCGGCCCGCTACGACCTGCCCAACTCGGTGTTCCGGATCGGCATGGGCATGTGCGGGCCGACGATCCTCGACCTGGGCACACCCGAGCAGAAGGCGCGCTACATCCCGCCGCTGCTGCGTGGTGACGAGATCTGGTGCCAGCTGTTCTCCGAGCCGGGCGCCGGGTCCGACGTCGCGAGCCTGCAGACCCGTGCGGTCCGCGACGGGGACGAGTGGGTGATCAACGGGCAGAAGGTGTGGACGACGGTCGCGCACCTGGCCGACTTCGGTGCGTTGCTCGCCCGCACCGACCCGGACGTGCCCAAGCACCAGGGCCTGACGATGTTCCTCATCGACATGCACGACCCGGCCGTGACGGTGCGGCCGCTCAAGGACATGACCGGGCGCGCGCCGTTCAACGAGGTGTACTTCGAGAACCTGCGTCTGCCCGCGGACGCGGTGCTCGGCCAGGTCGGGCAGGGCTGGCTCGCCGCGGTGACCATGCTCGGTCACGAGCGCGTGTCGATCGGCGGGTTCGTCCGCAAGCGGCACGACCCGCTGGCCCACGCGAACCTCGCCGAGACCGCGCGCCGGTACGGGCGCGACGCCGATCCCGTGGTGCGAGCCGAACTCGCGAAGCTGTACGCGGCGGAGCGGGCGCTGGCGCTGTTCAACACGCGGCTGCGGCAGGAGGCCGAGGCCGGGTCCCCGCCGGGCGCGCGCGGGTCGGTGGCCAAGCTCGCCGGTGCACAGCTGCAACAGCAGGCCGTCGCGGTCGCCGGGCTGATCGCCGGGCCGCGGGCCACGGCGTGGGAGCCGGGCGACGCGGCCGGGGACGAACTGGCGCTGGCGATCAACCAGACGCCGTCGTCGAGCATCGCCGGTGGCACCGACCAGATCCAGCGCACCATCATCGGGGACCGCATCCTCGGCCTGCCCCGCGAACCCGTCGTCGACCGCGACGTGCCCTTCCGCGAGCTGCGGGTGGGCACGCAGCGACCCGCCTGAAAGGAGAGGGATCGTGCAGCTGGTGCTCGACACCGAACAACAGCAACTGCGGTCGACGGTGCGCAAACTGCTCGCCGACCACAGCGACGTCCGGTCCGTGGTGGACGGTGACGAGACCTACGACGCCGTGTTGTGGCGGCACCTGGCCGAGCTGGGCCTGACCGGGCTGGTCGTGCCCGAGGACCAGGGCGGCGCGGGCGCCGGGCACGTCGAACGGTGCGTGGTGCTGGAGGAACTGGGCCGCGCGCTCGCGCCGGTGCCGTTCTTCGCCTCCGCGGTGCTCGCGGCCGACGCGCTGGTGGCGCTGGGGGACACCGAGGTCCTGCCCGCGCTGGCGGTCGGGGAGAAGATCGGCGCGCTGGCCGTGTCCGAGTCCTGGGGCCCGGCGCCGGTGACCGCGACCGAGCGGGACGGCGGCTGGGTGCTCGACGGGCACGCGCCGTTCGTGATCTCCGGTGACGTGGCCGACGTCTTCGTGGTGTACTCGGCCGACGGCTGGTTCGTCGCTGAGGACGCGCGGCGCACGCCATTGACCACTTTGGACCCCACGCGCGGGCAGGCGAAACTGGACTTCGCGGGCACCCCGGCGCGGAGAGTCGACACCGCGGATCCGGCCGCGGTGCTGGAGAAGGTGCGTGACCTCGCGTCCGTGGCGCTGGCCGCGGAGCAGGTCGGCGGCATCGCGAAGGTGCTGGAGACCACCGTGGAGTACGCCAAGGTGCGGGTGCAGTTCGGCCGCGCCATCGGCTCCTACCAGGCGGTCAAGCACGCCTGCGCGGACCTCTACAGCACGAGTGAACGCGCGGAATCCCTGCTGCGGCACGCCGCGTGGACCGCCGACCACGACCCGGACGCGCTGCCGCTGGCCGCGGCCACCACGCAGGTGTTCACCGGGCCCGCCTACTTCGCGGCGGCGGCGTCCGGGCTCCAGCTGCACGGCGGCATCGGCTACACCTGGGAGCACGACGCGCACCTCTGCTACAAGCGGGCCAAGAGCAGCGAGCTGTTGTTCGGCGGCCACGACGAGCAGCTGGCCCGGCTCGCGCGGCGGCTGGACGGTGTTTCGTGACGGACCAGCCGGTGCTGCTCGACCGGGCGGGCGCGGTGCTGACCGTGACCCTGAACCGGCCGCACCGCAAGAACGCGATCGACCAGGCGATGTGGGACGGGCTGTACGACGCGTTCCACCGGGCCGAGCGGGACGACGACGTGCGGGTAGTCGTGGTCACCGGCGCGGGTGGTGACTTCTGCGCGGGCGCCGACCTGTCCGCGGACCGCAAGGACCACCCGTTGACCCGGATGCACCGGGTCAACGACGTCGCGCTGGCGCTGAACGAGATCTCGAAGCCGACGATCGCGAAGGTAGACGGCGTCGCGGTCGGGGCGGGCTGGAACCTCGCGCTGGGGTGTGATCTGGTGGTGGCCACCGAGCGGGCGCGGTTCAGCCAGATCTTCGCCCGCCGCGGGCTGTCGCTCGACTTCGGTGGCTCGTGGCTGCTGCCCCGGCTCGTCGGGTTGCAGCAGGCGAAACGGCTCGCGTTGCGGGCCGAGATGATCGGCGTGGCCGAGGCGCACGACCTCGGCCTGGTCACCTGGATCCAGCCGGACGGCGAGCTCGATTCCTTTGTGGACGGCCTGGCGGCGGAGCTGGCCGAGGCGCCGCCGATCGCGCTGGCGCTGAGCAAACGGCTGCTCGAAGAGGGCGCGAGCCGGACGCTGCGCGAAGCCCTGGAGGGCGAGGCACGAGCGCAGACGGTGAACTTCGCGACCGAGGACGCGCCGGCCGCGTTCGAGGCGTTCCTCAGCAAGACCGAAGCGGTGTACACGGGACGATGGGCGGTGCGGTGAGTTACGACGAGATCATCTACGAGGTCTCCGACGGGATCGCCACGATCACGTTGAACCGGCCGGTGCGGCTCAACGCGTTCACGCTGGAGATGGCACACGAGCTGGTCGCGGCGTTCGACGAGGCCGACGCGGACGACTCGGTGCGCGTGGTGGTGGTCACCGGCGCCGGGCGCGGGTTCTGCGCGGGCGCGGACCTGGAGCGGGGCGCGGGCACGTTCAACAAGGACGCGATCGGCGACGTCGAGGGGTTCGGCGAGATCGACGGTGTGCCGCGGGACGCCGGTGGCGCGGTGGCGCTGCGGATCGCGGCGTGCAAGAAGGTCGTCATCGGTGCGTTCAACGGGCCCGCGGTGGGTGTCGGCGTGACGATGTCGCTGTCGATGGACATCCGGATCGCCAGCGAGAACGCCAGGTTCGGGTTCGTGTTCGCGCGACGCGGGATCCTGCTGGAGGCCGCGTCGTCGTGGTTCCTGCCGCGGGTCGTCGGCATCTCGCAGGCGATGGAGTGGGTGGCGACCGGGCGGGTGTTCGACGCGGCCGAGGCGCGCGCCGGCGGGCTGGTCTCGCGGGTCGTGCCGCCGGACGAGCTGATCCCGGCGGCGATGTCGATCGCCCGGGAGGTCGCGGACAACACGTCGGCGGTGTCGGTCGCGGTGTCGCGGCAGCTGCTGTGGGGCATGCTCGGCTCACCCACGCCGTGGGACGCCCACCGCGCGGACTCCCGCGCGCTGCTGCAGCTCGGCGCCGGCAAGGACGCGATGGAAGGCGTGATGGCGTTCCTGGAAAAACGCGCGCCGACCTTCCCGGGCCGCGTGTCCACGGACTACCCCTCCGGTGTGCCACCCTTCCCCGGGACCCCGTGAGCCCGCCCCGCGAGTCCCACGTTCCCGCGCGCGAGTTCCACGTTCCCGCGCGCGAGTTCCACGTTCCCGCGCGTGAGTTCCACGTTCGCGGCGGTGTCGTGCTGCGGCCGAATGTGGAACTCGCGGCCCTGAATGTGGGACTCGCGGTCCTGAGTGTGGGACTCGCGGGGTCAGAAGCTGAGGTAGCCGCCGTCGACGGTGATCGTGTCGGCGGTGTGGAAGGCGCTGGCCGGGCTGGCCAGGTACACGGCGAGCGCGCCGAAGTCGTCCGGCCTGCCCCAGCGCCCGACCGGCATCCGCGGCAGCACCCGGCGCTGGAACCCTTCCGAGTCCAGCGCCGGGGCCGCCAGCGGCGTGTGCACCCAGCCGGGCAGGATCGCGTTGGCGCGGATGCCGTGCCGGGCCAGCTCGACCGCGATCGACTTGATCATCGCGGTCAGCCCGGCCTTGCTCGCCGCGTACGCCTGCCCGCGCGGCTGGCCCTGCACCGCCGCCACGCTGGAGGTGCCGACCAGGCTGCCGCCGGTGCCCTGCGCCAGCATCACCCGCGCCGCCGCCCGCAGGGTCAGGAACGCGCCGTCCAGGTCCACCCGGGTGACGCGGCGGAACTCCGCCAGCGACGTCTCGGTGAACCGGCTGCCCGCGCCGCCCACCCCGGCGTTGACGAAGCAGGAATCCAGGCGCCCCAGCGCTTCCACGCTGCGCGCCATCGCGGACTCGACTTCGTCCTCGTCGCCCACGTCGCAGCGAACGGCGAGCACCGTCGTGCCGTGCCGGGACAGCTGGGCGACGGCCGTGTCGTTGCGTTCGGGGTTGGTGCCCCAGATGGCGACGTCGGCGCCGGCGGCGGCGAGCGCGCCGGCCATCGCGAGGCCGATCCCGGAATTGCCGCCGGTGACGACGGACGCGTGCCGGTGAGGTCGAACGGGTTGGTCATCCGCGGATAGTGCCCCACGTTTCTCCCGCCACGCAAGGAGTTGCCTGATGGACTTCGAGTTGCCCGGGGCGCTGCGGCAGCTGCTCACCGACCTCGACCGGTTCCTCGCGGACGAGATCTGGCCCCTGCAACGCCAGGACGACAACGAACGCTTCTTCGACCACCGCCGCGAGTACGCCCGCACCGATTTCGAAGCCGGCGGCACGCCCCGCCCGGAGTGGGAGGAGCTGCTGCGGGAGATGTTCCGGCGCGCCGACCGGGCGGGCTGGCTGCGGTACGGGCTGCCGAAGTCGGTCGGCGGCGGCGACGGCAGCAACCTCGACATGGCGGTGATCCGCGAGCACCTCGCGGCGAAGGGGCTCGGTCTGCACAACGACCTGCAGAACGAATCCTCGGTGGTGGGCAACTTCCCGTTCGTGCACATGTTCCTCGCCGCCGGCACGCCGGAGCAGCAGAGCGAGTTCGTCGAGGACATGATCACCGGCCGCAAACGGGTCGCGTTCGGACTGACCGAACCGGACCACGGCAGCGACGCGACCTGGCTGGAGACCACCGCGGTGTGCGACGGCGACGACTGGATCCTCAACGGCGCCAAGCGGTTCAACTCCGGCCTGCACTCCGCCACCCACGACGTCATCTTCGCCCGCACCTCCGGCGCGGGCGGCGATCCACGCGGCATCACCGCGTTCATCGTGCCCACCGGCACGCCCGGGTTCTCCGTGGACTTCCACTGGTGGACGTTCAACATGCCGACCGACCACGCCGAGGTGACGCTGACCGACGTCCGGGTGCCGTCGACGGCGGTGTTCGGCGAGGTCGGCCGCCTGCTGGCGCTGGCGCAGCACTTCGTGCACGAGAACCGCATCCGGCAGGCCGCCTCCGGGGTCGGGGCCGCGCAGTACTGCATCGACCGCAGCGTGGACTACGCGCGGGAACGCCGCACGTTCGGCCGCCCGCTGGCCGAGCGGCAGGCGATCCAGTGGCCGCTGGTCGAGCTGCAGACCGAGGCCGAGCTGGTGCGCACGCTCGTGCGCAAGACCGCGTGGGAACTCGACCGCACCGACCACCTGCTGATCAGCGACAAGGTGTCGATGTGCAACTACCGCGCCAACCGGCTGGTGTGCGAAGCCGCCGACCGCGCCATGCAGGTGCACGGCGGGCTCGGCTACACCCGGCACACCCCGTTCGAGCACATCTACCGGCACCACCGCCGCTACCGGATCACCGAGGGCGCCGAGGAGATCCAGATGCGCAAGATCGCCGGGTACCTGTTCGGGTTCGCGGGGCCGGGCAGGCGATGACCGGGCTGGCGGAGGCGCTGGGGCGGCGGCTGGGCGCGAAGATCACCGGGCTGCGGCGGCTCAGCGGTGGCGCGAGCCGGGAGACCTGGGCGTTCACGGCCGAGCCCGGCGGGCGGCTGGTGCTGCGGCGAGACCCGCCGGGGGAGTGCCGTCCGGAGGAGATGGCGCAGGAGGCCGCGTTGTTCCGGGCCGCGCGCGAGGCCGGTGTCCCGGTGCCGCGGCTGGTGGACCACGGCGCGGACGTGCTGGGCTCGCCGTACCTGATCACCGAGCACGTCGACGGCGAGACGATTCCCCGGCGGCTGCTGCGGGAACCGGAGCTCGCGGACGTGCGGCCGAAGCTCGCCGCCGAGCTGGGCCGGGTGGCGGCGCGGATCCACGCGATGCCCGCCGTGCCCGGACTGTCCGAGGTGGATCCGCTGAACTCGCTGGTGGAGCTGTACGACTCGCTCGGCCAGCCGTTGCCGTCGCTGGAAATCGGGCTGCGGTGGCTGCGAGAACATCGGCCGGAACCGGCGGGGGACACCGTCGTGCACGGCGACTTCCGCAACGGCAACCTGATCGTGGGCCCGGACGGGCTCGCCGCCGTGCTGGACTGGGAGCTGGCGCACCGCGGCGACCCGCTGGAGGACCTGGGCTGGTTGTGCGTCAAGGCGTGGCGGTTCGGCTCGCCGCTGCCCGTGGGCGGGTTCGGCAGCCGGGAGGAGCTGCTGGACGGCTACGCCGAGGTGGCCGGGTTCCGGCCCGATCCGGCGGCGGTGCGCTGGTGGGAGGTGTTCGGGACGGTCCGGTGGGCGGTGTTGTGCCTGCGGCAGGCCGACCGGCACCTGAGCGGGCGCATCCGGTCGGTCGAGCTGGCGGCGGTCGGGCGGCGGGTGTGCGAGCAGGAGCACGACCTGCTGACCGCGCTCGGGGTGCCCGCCGTTCCGGTCGACGCGGTGCCGGATCCGGTGCCCGATCTGCACGGCCGGCCGAGCGCGGCCGAGCTGGTCGAAGCGGTGGGGGAGTTCCTGCGCGCCGAGGTCATGCCGGGCACCGAGGGGCGGTTGTCGTTCCAGGCCCGGGTGGCGGCGAACGTGCTGGGCATCGTCTCGCGGGAGTTGCGTTGCGGTGCCGGGCAGGAGCGGCGGCACGGGGAACGGCTGGCGGCGCTGGGGTTCTCGTCGCGCGCGGAGCTGGCGCGGGCGTTGCGGTCGGGTGCCGTGGCGGTGGCGGAGGTCGTCGCGGCGGTGCGGGCCGACGTGACCGACCGGGTGCTGGTGGCGAATCCGAAGTACCTGGAGCAGGAGTGAGGGAGATCGCGAGCGGGCTGCGGTTCCCGGAGGGGCCGGTCGCGCTGGACGACGGTTCGGTGCTGGTGGTGGAGATCGAGCGCGGCACGGTGTCGCGGGTGTGGCCGGACGGGTCGGTGACCGTGGTGGCGGACTGCGGCGGCGGGCCGAACGGCGCGGCGATCGGCCCGGACGGGGCGGTCTACGTCTGCAACAACGGCGGGTTCGCCTGGCACCACCGCGGCGGGGTGACGCTGCCCGGGGACCAGCCGCCGGACTACCGGGGCGGGTGCGTCCAGCGGGTGTCGTGGGACGGCGCGGTGACGGAGCTGTACACGTCGGTGGACGGGCGGTCGTTGCGCGGGCCCAACGACCTGGTGTTCGACGCGCACGGCGGGTTCTACTTCACCGACCTGGGCAAACACCGGCCGCGGGAGAGCGATCGCGGTGGGTTGTACTACGCGCGGGCGGACGGTTCGCGGGTCGCGGAGATCGCCTACGGGTTCACCGGGCTGAACGGGGTGGGCCTGTCCCCGGACGGTTCGCGGGTGTACGCGGCGGAGACGGTGACCGGGCGGGTGTGGTTCTGGAACGTGGACGGGCCGGGCCGGATTTCGCGCCCGCCGGGTGGGGTGCACGGCCCCGCGGGGGCGGCGTTGCTGCACGGTTTCGGCGGCTACCAGATGCTCGACTCGCTCGCGGTGGATTCGGCGGGCAACGTCTGCGTGGCGACGCTCATGACGGGCGGGATCAGCGTGCTCAGCCCGGCGGGGGAGCTACTGGAGGTGGTGCGGCCGCCGGAGCCGGACCGGTTCGTGACGAACATCTGCTTCGGCGGCCCCGGCCTGCGGACGGCGTACATCACGTCGTCGGGTGCCGGCAAGCTCTACGCGACGGAGTGGCCGCGCCCCGGCCTGCGGCTGAACTACGCGGATGCCGCGCCGACAGGCAGCTGACGGGCGGAAATTCACCCGGACGGGGCTCCGCGGGCTCAGGTGCCCTTCGTCAGCTTGTCCAGCTGCGTTTGCAGCAGCGCCACCTCCGCGAGGGTGCGTGAGCCACTCGCCCGGTCGTGCCGGGCCACCCGCTCGGGTTGCGGCTCAACTATGCGGGGGCACGGGCCGCGGTGACGGCCCGGGACGGTGCGCAAGTCACCTTCCGGGGTGGTCGTTTCCGGGCACCGGCGCGAGGCGGCCGTTCCGGAGCCAACCGCCCGGCCCGCGGGCTCAGCTGCCCTTCGTCAGCTTGTCCAGCTGCGTTTGCAGCTCGTCCAGCCGCGCGTGCAGCAGCGCCACCTCCGCCGACAGCAGCGGCACCAGCTCCGGCCCGCCGGTCGTGGCGCCCGTGGTGAACGCCACCGCCCGGTCGTCCCGGTGCACGGGCACCCCGGCCAGGCGGCTGAAGTGCTCCAGCGTCAGCGGTGGCCGGTTGCCCGCGCACGTCGAGCACACCGGCAGCAGCTTGCGCCACCCCACGACCCCGGTGCCGGTCGCCACGAACACCTGCGCCGGCCACCCGCACGCGCACAACCCGGCGTGCACGGCCGTCACCGTCTGCTTCGAGTACCGCACGCCCCGCTCGTACAGGAAGTACCGCCCCGCGGCGTCCACCTCCAGCAGCACGCTCTGCTGGTACTGCGGATCGCACGCCAGGGCGCGGGCGTCGGCGAGTTCGTGGAAGCAGTAGAACCCGCAGTCGCACAGGCGGGACGGGCTCTGGTGGCGGCTGCTCTGCGCGCACTTCGCCTCGGCGGTCACGCGGTAGGCGTGCGTGCGGCCGAGCGACACCCCGGTGAACCCGGCTTCGGTGCCGTCGGCGGAGAGCATCGGGTACGCGAGCTTGTAACCGCGCAGCGGGACGTCGCGCCGTTCCTGGGGCGTGCGGCGCAACGACAGCCAGCCCGCCATGGCTCAGCGGTCGGCGGTGACGGGGGCGGGGCGCTCCGGTTGGGGGGTTTCGGCGGTCTCGCGTGGTTCCTCGACCGGGGTGACCTCTTCGGCCGTGGATTCCTCGACGACGCCGACGGCAAGTTTCCGGCCCAGTCTCATCGCAGCCTCCTCGCGGATCACGGATGCGTTTTTCCAGCGTGACCCGTCGGCGCGGCGATGTCCAGAGCTATTCGAAACGCGCGGTGTCCCCGGCACCCGTTCGGACGATCTCCGGCTCCCCGCCGGAGAAGTCGATCACCGTCGTGGGCTCGGTGCCGCAGTCGCCGGAGTCGACCACCGCGTCGACCACGTGGTCCAGCTCGTCCTTGATCTCCCAGCCCTGGGTGAGCGGCTCCTCGTGGCTGGGCAGCAGCAGCGTGCTCGACACCAGCGGCTCGCCCAGCTCGGCGAGCAGCGCCTGCGCGACGACGTGGTCCGGGATCCGCACGCCGACCGTCTTCTTCTTCGGGTGCAGCAGCCGCCGCGGCACCTCCTTGGTGGCCGGCAGGATGAACGTGTAGCTGCCCGGGGTGGCGGCCTTGATCGCGCGGAAGATGGTGTTGTCGACGTGCACGAACTGGCCGAGCTGGGCGAAGTCGCGGCAGACCAGGGTGAAGTGGTGCCGGTCGTCGAGGTGCCGGATGGCGCGGATGCGGTCCAGGCCGTCCCGGTTGCCGAGCTGGCAGCCCAGGGCGTAGGCGGAGTCGGTCGGGTAGACGATCAGGCCGTCGCGCCGCAGCAGGTCGACGATCTGACCGATCGACCGGCGCTGGGGGTTGTCCGGGTGCACGTCGAAGTACTTCGCCATTCCCCGAGCTTAGGGTCCGGCCGGCCGGCCCCGCCCACGGCCCGTCAGTTGCCGGTGAACGACCAGAGGGTGTCGTACGACTCGAGGCCCGGGTCCCGTTGACCGCTGCGGCACAGCGTACGGATCAGCCGACGGACGCTCGGCACTCGGGACCGTCGAGGAGATCCGCCGCAATCCGCACGGCAGCGGAACCTGGGCCAAGTGCACGCGGAACTGGGCTTGCGCAGCCAGGACCCCGCGCTGTGCGGAACGGTGGGTGCACCACACCCTGGTTGCGGCGCGCGGTTCCGCGGAGAGTGGCCGGTGAGGAAAGGAGAACCCATGTCGGGCAAGATCGTTGTCATCACCGGCGCGAGCAGCGGGATCGGCCGGGCGACCGCGGAAGTGCTGGCCGAGGCCGGTCACCGGGTCGTGCTGGGCGCGCGCCGGGTCGAGCGGCTGGCGGAGCTGTCGGCGAAGATCGGTGATGCGTCGTACCGCCGGCTGGACGTCACGGACTCCGCGGACGTGCAGTCCTTTGTGGACTGGGTGGTGGCCGGGCACGGCCGCGTCGACGTGATCGTGAACAACGCCGGCGTCATGCCGTTGTCCGCGCTGGAGCGGCTGAAGCTCGGCGAGTGGAACCGGATGATCGACGTGAACCTCCGCGGCGTGCTGCACGGGATCGCGGCGGGCCTGCCGGTGATGCAGCGCCAGGGTGGCGGGCACTTCGTGAACGTGGCGTCGATCGGGGCGCACGAGGTGGTCCCGACGGCCGCGGTCTACTGCGCGACGAAGTACGCGGTGTGGGCGCTGTCGGAGGGGTTGCGCCAGGAGACCGGCCCGGACATCCGGGTCACCACCATTTCGCCGGGCGTGACGGAATCGGAGCTGGCGGACACCATCACCGACGCGGACGCGGCGGAAGGCATGCGCACCTACCGCGCGAACACGATCCCGGCCACGGCGATCGCCCGCGCCATCGCGTACGCGATCGAGCAGCCGGCGCAGGTGGACGTGAACGAGATCATCGTCCGGCCCGCCGCGTAGTTCACCGCAGCAGGGAACCGAGTCGCTGGGCCGCCTCCACCACCGTGCGGCCCAGCGATTCCTCGTCGGGGGCCGAAAAGAGCGACAGGCCGATGCTGACCTCCCGCCCGGGCACCATCGCCGAAATCCCGATCACCGACGGCGCGATTTCCCCGTAGGACACCGCGAAACCCCGCTCGCGGGCCAGCGACACCTCCTCCCGCTCGCCCGGCACCGGCGGCGCCGCGGCCAGCAGCGCCAGGCCCGCCGAGCCGCGGTCGATCGGGTCCACCTGGCCGGGCCGGAAGCTCACGTGCATCCGCGCCTGCCGCGGCTCCACGATCATCAGCATCCGCACCTCGTCGGCGTTCTCGCGCACCACCAGGTGCGCCGTGGCCTGCGTGAGGTCGGTCAGCTCCTCCAGCACGGGCCGCGCGAGCGTGCGCAGGTCCTGTTCCACCGGCTCGGCCAGCCGCACCAGGCCCGCGCCGAGCGAGATCCGCTTGAACCGGTCCCGCCGGCACAACCGGTGCGCCTCCAGCGTCCGCACGAGACGGTGCGCCACCGTCCGGTGCACGCCGACCCCCTCCGCGATCTCCGTCAGCGTCATCCCCTGCGGGTGCGCGACGAGCAGTTCCAGGATCTGCAGCCCGTTGTGCAGCGTTTTCGACATCCCCGAGTCGACTTCGGACACGCGGGCACCCCCTTGACGACGAACCGGACCGCGACCTACTGTTTCCGTAGTCGCACGCTGCGTGCGATAATAGCACGCAGATCGCAGCGTGCAAGCCCCGGAGGAGGTCAACGTGGACGCGGACACGCTCGCGCTCGTGCACCAGCTGTACGGCGCGCAGAGCCACCACATCGACGAGGGCCGTGCCCACGAGTGGGCGGAGACCTTCACCCCGGACGGCGAGTTCTGCTCACCGAGCTACCCGGCGCCCGTCACCGGGACGGCGGCGCTGACGAAGTTCGCCGAGGACTTCGCCGGGCAGGACGGCGTCACGCGGCACGTCCTCACCAACCTGCACGTCACGCCCGCGGACGACGGCCTTGTCGTGCGCGCCTACCTGCAGATCGTGCGCACCCTGCCGGACAGCCCGCCCGAACTCCTGCGCCAGACCACGATCACCGACCACCTGGTCCGCCACGCGGGCACCTGGCGCATCCGCCACCGCACGGTGCGCCGCGACGACCTGAAGGAGAACCGATGAGCGACACACGCGCCCAGCACGAGCCGATGACGGCCGTCTACCCGGAATTCGCGGGCAAGGTCGCGGTCGTCACCGGCGCCGCCCGCGGCATGGGCGCGCGCTTCACCGCCGCACTCGCCGCGCGCGGGGTGCACGTCGTCGCCGCCGACATCAACGAAGAGCAGATGCTGGCGACCGCGAAGGAACTCACCGCGGAACTCGCGAACAGCGACAAGCCGGGCCAGATCGTCGGCGCCCGCCTCGACGTGACCAAGCCCGCGGACCACGAAACCGTGGCACAGCTGGCGCTGGAGCGGTTCGGGCGCCTCGACTTCTGGGTCAACAACGCCGGCATCTTCCCGTTCGCGCCGGCCGAAGACATCACGCCGGAACAGATCACCGCGACCCTGTCGGTCAACGTCGAAGGCGTCCTCTACGGCGCGCAGACCGCCGCGCGGCACCTGGAACCGGGCGGCGCGATCGTGAACATGTCGTCGGTGTCGGCCGTCCGCGTCCGCCGTGGCCGCGCCGCCTACTGCACCTCGAAGGCCGCCGTCGCGCACCTCACGGAGTCGCTCGCCGTCGAGTTCGGCGACCGCGGCATCCGGGTCAACGCGATCGCCCCCGGCTACATCGACACCGAGATGACCCGCTGGGTCAAGGAGGACCCGGAGGCGCTGCGGCACGCGCTGGACGTCGTGCCGCTGCACCGGCTCGGCTCGCCGGAGGAGGTGGTCGGCCCGCTGCTGTTCCTGCTCTCCGACAGCGCCCGGTACGTCACCGGGCACAGCATCGCCGTCGACGGCGGGTCGCGGCATGTCTGAATACCCGGACACGGTGCTGATCACCGGCGCCGCCGCCGGTATGGGCGCCGGCCACGCCCGCGCGCTCGCCGAACACGGCACGCACGTCTGCCTCGCCGACATCGCCGACGCGACCCCGGTGGCCGAGGAGATCGCCGAGGACGGCGGCTCGGTCTCGGTGCACGAACTGGACGTCACCGACCCCGCCGCGTGGGCGCGCGTGGTCGAGGAGATCAAAGCGGCCCGCGGCCGCCTCACCGGCCTGGTCAACAACGCCGGCATCTCGCGTCGCCTGGAGTTCCTCGACACCACCGACGAGATCTGGGACCGGGTGCTGCGCGTCAACCTGTCCGGCCCGTTCTACGGCATGAAGGCCGTCGCCGGGCTGATGCGTGACTCCGGCGGCGGGTCGATCGTCAACATCTCCTCGATCTCCGGCCAGATCGGCTACTTCTCGCCCGCGTACAGCTCCAGCAAGTGGGGGCTGACCGGACTGTCCAAATCGGCCGCCGGAAACTTCGCCAAGTGGGGGATCCGGGTCAACTCCGTCCACCCCGGACTCGTCGAGACCGCGCTGCTGGCCGGGTCCGGCAGCTTCGTCACCTCGGCCGTGGCGAGCATCCCGGCCGGGCGCATGGCGACACCCGCGGAGATCACCGAGGCGGTGCTGTTCCTGCTGTCGAGCAGGTCCAGCTACATGACCGGCAGCGAGGTCACCGTGGACGGCGGTCTGGTGTCCAACGGCCTCTACCACCGCATCATCGCCGAGACCGGAGGGGATTTCGCGTGACCGACGAATGGGACGTCGTGGTCGTCGGCGGTGGCGGCGCCGGGCTCGCCGCGGCCGTCTCCGCCGCCGAGCGGGGCGCTTCGGTGCTGCTGTTCGAATCCGAAACCGACCTCGGCGGCTCGACCCAGCTCTCCGCCGGCATGTTCACCGCCGCCGGCACGAGCGTGCAGGCCGCGCTGGGCGTCGAGGACTCCGCCGAGCGGTTCTTCCAGCACTACATGGACCTCAACGCCTGGCAGCTCAACCCCGGGCTGATCGAGGCCTTCTGCCGCCACTCGGGCCCGACGCTGGAGTGGCTGATCGGCCTGGGCGTGGAGATCCCGGCGAAGGTGTCCGGCGACGCGCACACCCCGGGCCTGTGCCGGGCCGGGGTCGAGGACGTGTGGCGCGGGCATGTGCCCAAGGACCAGGGCTACGGCGTGGTGCAGGTGCTCGCCAAGGCCGCGCGCGCCCGGGGCGTCGAGGTCGTCCTCAACACCCGCGTCGAGCGGCTGATCGAGACCGGCGGCCGGGTCCGCGGCGTCGTCGCCGACGGCATCGAGGTGCGGGCGACCGCCGTGGTGGTCGCCAGCGGCGGGTTCGCCCGGGACCCCGGCCTGCTGGCCCGTTACTACCCGGCGGCGCTGCGGGCGGGCGAGGACCTGTTCGTCGTCGCCGCCGACGGCAGCCGTGGCGACCACCTGCGCTTCGGCGAGCAGGTCGGTGCCGGGGTCACCGGCGCGGGCTGGGGCCTGATGCTGCCCACCGCGTACTTCCAGCGGCTGCACCACTGGCAGTCCGGGTTCCCGCCCAAGTCGCGGATCCACGTCGACGCGGCCGGCCGCCGGTTCATGGACGAGGACGCCTCCTACGCGGTGTCCGGCGGCATCCTCGATGCCCACGGCGGCACCGCGTGGGTGATCTTCGACGAACGCGCCCGCCGCGGCCTGCCGCCCGGGTACGCGCACTGGGACGCCGGCCACGTGCTGGCCGAGGCCGAGGCCGGGCGCACGCTGCGTGCGGGCAGCCTCGAGGAGCTGGCCGGCAAGGCCGGGATCCCCGCGGACGCCCTGGTCGCCACCGTGCGCCGGTGGAACGAGCAGCTGCCGTCCGGTCACGACCCGGAGTTCCTGCGGCACCGCACGCTCGCCGCCAAGGGCGCGACCGGCCACCCGGACCCCATCGGCGAACCCCCGTTCTACGCGGCGCGCCTGCTGCCCGCGGAGCTGGTGTGCACGCACGCCGGGCTGGAGATCGACGCCCTTGGGGCGGTGCGCGACGAACGCGGCGAGGTCATCGCGGGCCTGTTCGCCGCGGGCGAGGCCGGGGCCGGCGTGCTCGGGCCGCGCTACGTCGGTGGCGGCAACGCGGTCGCCAACGCCCTGACCATGGGCCGCCTGGCCGGCGTCAACGCCGCGGCCTGACTTCGCGCGACACTCAACGAGGAGAGACATGAGCGAAACCACCGCCGCCGGGGATCCCGGCAGCCGCACGATCCGCAAGGTGAGCAAGAGAGTGCTGCCGCTGGTCGCGCTGCTCTACGTGTTCAACTACATGGACCGGTCCAACATCAGCTACGCCCAGCTGGGCATGCAGCACGAGCTGCTGATCACCACGGCCGTGTTCGGCACCGCGTCGGCGATCTTCTTCCTCGCCTACGTCGTGTTCGAGATCCCCAGCAACATGATCATGAAGAAGATCGGCGCGCGGATCTGGCTCGCCCGCATCGCGATCAGCTGGGGCATCGTCACCGCCGTCACCGGGTTCGTGCAGAACATCCCGCAGCTCTACCTCGCGCGGATCGTCCTCGGCATCGCCGAGGCCGGCCTCTACCCGGGCCTGCTGCTCTACCTGACGCTGTGGTTCCGGCCGAAGGAACGCGGCCGCGCCATCGCGACCCTGGCGATCGCGCAGCCGATCGCGATGATCCTCGGCAGCCTCACCGGCGGCCTGATCCTCGACCACGTCCACTGGTTCGGCATGTCCGGCTGGCGCTGGGTGTTCATCCTGCAGGGCCTGCCCGCGGTGCTGGTCGGCCTGATCGTGCTCGCGTACCTGCCGAACAAGCCCAGCCAGGCGCGGTTCCTCTCCCGCGCGGAGAGCGAATGGCTGGAAGCCGAGATCAACAAGGACTACGCGCCGGAACAGCAGGAGACCTTCCTCGGCCAGCTGCGGGTGATGAAGGACCGCAAGGTGCTGTACCTGGCGTTCGCGAACCTGTTCGCCGCGTGCGGCCTGTACGGGTTCACCTTCTTCCTGCCGCAGATCGTCAAGCAGATGGACCCGTCGTACTCGGCGACCAACATCGGGTTCCTCGGCGTGATCCCGTGGATCGTCGGCGCCATCGGGATGCTGCTGGTGGCGCGCAACTCCGACCGCACCGGCGAACGGCGCGGGCACGTGGTGGCGATGATGCTGCTGGCCGCGATCGGCCTGTTCGGCACGATCCAGTTCCGGCACACCCCGGTGGCGGCGCTGATCTGCCTGTCGCTGGTCGCGATCGGCGTGCTCGGCTACCTCGCGCCGTACTGGGCGCTGGCCTCGCGCGTGCTGTCGAAGGAGCACACCGCGGTCGGGCTGGCCGCGATCAACTCGATCGCCGCGCTGGGCGGGTTCTTCGGGCCGTACGTGATCGGCAAGAACGCCACGGCCGACGACGTGTCGGTGGGCCTGTACTTCCCGATCGGCTGCCTGGTCCTCTGCGCGGTGATGCTGTCCTTCCTCAAGGTGACCAGGGAACGACGTGTCGCAGCTGCCGCCCATGAGGTAGTTTAGATATTAACTACTTCTTCCGGCGATAGGGTTGCGGTCATGGCTGAGGGCGAGCTCGACTTCTGGTCCTTCGTCGAGCTCGCCAACCGCCGGCTCGCCGGGGAGTTCGGCTTCCGGCACCAGCTCGCCACCGAGGTGCTGCTGACCCTGAACCGGGCCTCCAACATCGTCACCTACGACCTGGAGGCCAGCGTCCACCGGCCGCGCGGCCATTCCTGGTCGGCGTTCCGGCTGCTGTTCGTCACCTGGCTGGCCGGCCCCTTGGAGGCCAAGAAGGCCGCCGAGCTGACCGGCATGAGCCGCGCGGCGGTGTCCAACCTGGCGAAGACCCTGGTCGCGGACGGGCTGCTGGAGCGCGCGCCCGGCGAGCACGACGGCCGCTCGGTGCTGCTGTCGCTGTCCGAGCGCGGCCGGGCCGAGATGGTCGAGGTGTTCCGCGAGCACAACGAGCGCGAGCACGAGTGGACCAGCGTGCTCACCGAGGCCGAGCAGCGCATTCTCGTGATGCTGCTGGACAAGCTGATCACCAACCGCGACCAGTTCGACGTGCGCGGCCGCAACTGACCCTTGCGCGCCGGAGAAGTAGTACATACATTTACTACATCGGACCGGCAAGGAGGCGAGGTCATGGCGTACTACCGGCAGGTCGGTGCGGTTCCCCCCAAGCGGCACACGCAGCACCGCACGCCCGAGGGCGGCCTGTACTACGAGGAGCTGATGGGGGAGGAGGGCTTCTCCAGCGACTCCTCGCTGCTCTACCACCGCAACATCCCGTCGGCGATCGTCGATTCGACCGTCTGGGAGCTCCCGGACCTGACCACCGAGGCCAACCACCCGCTCCGGCCGCGGCACCTCAAGCTGCACGAGCTGTTCCCGGGCGAGGAGTGGAAGTCGCACGACGTCGTGACCGGGCGGCGGCTCGTGCTCGGCAACGGCGACGTGCGGATCTCCTACGTCGTCGCCGGGGAGGCGTCGCCGCTGTACCGCAACTCGATCGGCGACGAGTGTGTCTACATCGAGTCCGGTGAGGGTGTCGTCGAGACGGTGTTCGGCGTGCTGCCGTTCCGCCAGGGCGACTACGTGATCCTGCCACGCGCCACGACGCACCGCTGGGTGCCGGACGGCCCAGTGCGCGCGTACGCGATCGAGGCGAACTCGCACATCACGCCGCCGAAGCGGTACCTGTCGAAGTACGGCCAGCTGCTGGAGCACTCGCCGTACTGCGAGCGCGACCTGCACGGGCCCACCGAGCCGCTGCTGGTCGAGGGCACCGACGTCGAGGTGCTGATCAAGCACCGCGGCAGCACCGGGATTGTCGGCACCCGGTTCGTCTACCCGCAGCACCCGTTCGACGTCGTCGGCTGGGACGGCTGCCTGTACCCGTACACCTTCAACGTCAGCGACTTCGAGCCGATCACCGGCCGCGTGCACCAGCCGCCGCCGGTGCACCAGGTGTTCGAGGGCCACAACTTCGTCGTCTGCAACTTCGTGCCGCGCAAGGTGGACTACCACCCGCTGTCCATCCCGGTGCCGTACTACCACTCCAATGTGGACTCCGACGAGGTCATGTTCTACTGCGGCGGCGACTACGAAGCGCGCAAGGGTTCGGGCATCGGGCAGGGCTCGATCTCGCTGCACCCGGGCGGCCACTCGCACGGCCCGCAGCCGGGCGCCTACGAGCGCAGCATCGGCGTCGAGTACTTCGACGAGCTGGCGGTCATGGTCGACACGTTCCGGCCGCTGGAGCTGGGCGAGGGCGGCCGCGCGGCCGAAGACCCGGCGTACGCGTGGACCTGGGCCGGGCGGGGGCCCCGGTGAACACCGTGAACCTGTTCCGCGGATTCCTCGACGACGCGGCGGTGTTCCCGCCCGGGCTGAAACCCCTGGCGCGGGCGGTGCCGGACCACGCCACGCACCTGCGTGCGGGCTACGGCGAGCTGGTCGGCCCGCTGGTCCTGGCGGCGCCCGCGCTCGCCGAGCTGGACGCGGTCGTCTCCGAGCCGCTGGACCTGGCGGTGACCGCGCCGGGTGGCCCGGCCCAGCTGCCGGACGCTCTGGGCCGGGCCGCCGACCTGCCGGTGCGGCTGGCCGGGTTCGAGGTCGCGATGCCCGCCGAGTCGTCGGTGCCGGAGTTCTTCCGCGCGCTGGAGGTCGCCGGTGACGTGCCGGTGTTCGTCGAGGTGCCGCGGGACTCCCGCCGCGCCGAGGTGATCGCGACCTGCGCGAAGACCGGGCATTCGGCGAAGTTCCGCACCGGCGGGGTGCAGGCTTCGCTGTATCCGGGCGAGGCGGAGCTGGCCGCGGCGGTGCTCGCCGTGGTCCGCGCGGGCGTGCCGTTCAAGGCGACGGCCGGGTTGCACCACGCGCTGCGCAACACCGACCCGTCGACCGGGTTCGAGCAGCACGGTTTCCTGAACCTGCTGCTGGCGACGGCGGCAGCCCGGTCCGGCTCGTCCGAGGACGAGCTGGTCGCGTTGCTGGCGGAGCGGGACGGATCCCGGGTGGCCGAGCTGGTGTCCGAAGTGGACCCGGGTGCGCGCGAGTCGTTCCGCTCGTTCGGGACCTGCAGCATCGACGAACCGGTGGCCGAGCTGGTGGACCTCGGACTGGTCCCGGCTTCGGCGCTGGATGGAGGAGTGACGGCGTGACCACGATCGACATCCCCGAGGGGTCGCTGTTCGGGCTGGACAACCTGCCCTACGGCGTGTTCTCCACGCGCGGGAGTGCACCGCGGGTCGGCGTGCGGGTCGGCGATTCGGTGGTCGACCTGGCGGTGGCCCTGGGCGAGGAGGTGTTCGCGCGGCCGTCGCTGAACGCGTTCATGGCGCAGGGGTACGACCGGTGGGTCGAGGTGCGGTCGCGGATTTCTGCGCTGGTCGCCGGGGACGTGCCCGCGGAGGCGGTGTTCGGAGTGTCCGAAGTGGAGCTGCACCTGCCCGTCGAGGTCGCGGACTACGTGGACTTCTACGCGTCCGAGCACCACGCGTCCAACCTGGGGCGGCTGTTCCGGCCGGACGCCGAGCCGCTGATGCCGAACTGGAAGCACCTGCCGGTGGGCTACCACGGGCGGGCCGGGACGGTCGTGGTGTCGGGGACGGACATCGTGCGGCCGTGCGGGCAGCGGAAGGCGCCGGACGAGCCGTCGCCGACGTTCGGGGAGTGCCGCCGGCTGGACATCGAGGCCGAGCTGGGGTTCATCGTCGGCGTGCCGTCCGGGCTGGGGACCGCGGTGCCGACGGAGGACTTCGCGAAGCACGTGTTCGGCGCGGTGCTGGTGAACGACTGGTCGGCGCGGGACATCCAGGCCTGGGAGTACGTCCCGCTGGGCCCGTTCCTGGGCAAGAGCTTCGCCACGTCGATCTCGCCGTGGGTGGTGCCGCTGCTGGCGCTGGAGGCCGCGGGCGTGCCGACGCCGGAGCAGTCGCCGGTGCCGTTGCCGTACCTGCGGGAAAGCGAGCCGTGGGGGCTGGACGTCGCGTTGTCGGTGTCATGGAACGGGCAGGAGGTCAGCCGCCCGCCGTACCGGGAGATGTACTGGTCACCGGCGCAGATGCTGGCGCACATGACGGTCAACGGCGCGTCGTCGCGCACGGGCGACCTGTACGCCTCGGGCACGATCTCCGGCCCGGCGAAGGACCAGCGGGGCGCGTTCATCGAGCTGACCTGGGGCGGCAAGGAGCCGGTCACGGTCAACGGCGAGGAGCGGACGTTCCTCCTGGACGGCGACGAGGTGGTCATCTCGGCCACCGCCCCGGGCCAGGCGGGCCGCATCGGCTTCGGCGAGGTGCGGGGCCGGATCCGGCCGGCCACGGAGGCCAAGCGCTGAGGCGAGGGCACCCCGGCTCGCGCTGGGGTGCCTCCCGGCGGTGACCGCTCGATTCACCCGGATCAACGAAAACGGTTGAGCTCCCAGGCGTCCGGCAGCGGCCGGCCGGTGCTCGTGACGGCGGTCACAGTCACCACCATTCCGGGCGAATTCGGCGCGGCACCAATACTCGCGGGCCTCCGTGGCGAATGCCGAGTATGGCTGAGACCGGAACACCGCCGCAGGCACCGTCCGCTCCACCCGAACGGGTGCGGCTGAGAGCGTGGGTGGCCGCGCTGTGCGGCGTGCTGGCGCTGGTCGCGGCGCTGGCGGCCGGGCACCTCGTCGCCGGGTTGATCGCGGTGAACGCCTCGCCGTACCTGGCGGTGGGCAACGGCGCGATCGATCTGACGCCGGTGGAGCTGAAGGACTTCGCCGTGCGCACCTTCGGCACCTACGACAAGCTGGTGCTCCTGGCCGGCATGGCGCTGGTGCTGGTCGTGGTGTCCGCGCTGGCGGGGCTGGCCTCGCGCCGTTCGGTGTGGCCGGGCGCGGTGGTGATCACCTTGTTCGGTGTCGTCGGCATCGTCGCGGTCGCCGCCCGGCCCGACCTCGGCGCGGCGGCTCTGCTGGCACCGCTGGTGAGCCTGATAGCCGGCGCCGCGGTGTTCGTGGCGCTGCACCGCGCCGCCCGTCCCCGGGCGGTTTCCGCCGCTACGGGCACGTCGCGGCGGGCGTTCCTGACCACCGGGGCCGGCGTGGTGGTGGGCTCGGCTCTGGCCGGGGTGGGCGGTCAGGCACTGGCCGGCTCGAAGAACGCGGCGGCGTCGCGGGCGGCGGTCGGCCCGCTCGTCCCCGCGCGGACGGCACCGGCCATCCCGGCCGGCACCGATTTCGCCGGGCTCGGCACCCCGTCGTTCCTGACGCCCAACCCCGAGTTCTACCGGGTGGACACGGCGCTGACCGTGCCGCAGGTGCGCGCCGAGGACTGGTCGTTGCGGGTGCACGGCATGGTCGGCCGGGAGAAGCGGTACAGCTACCAGGACATCCGCGACCGCCCCCTGGTCGAACGCACGATCACGATGACGTGCGTGTCCAATGAGGTCGGTGGTGCCTACGTGTCGACCGCGAACTTCATCGGCATCGACTTGGCCGATCTGCTCGAGGAGGCCGGTGTCCAGCCGGGCGCGGAGCAGTTGTTCGCCACCAGTGTGGACGGCTGGACCTCCGGCACACCCGTGCCGGCGGCCCTGGACCGCGAGCGTGGCGGAATGCTGGCGCTGGGGATGAACGGTGAACCGCTGCCCCTGGAGCACGGGTTTCCCGCGCGCCTGGTCATTCCCGGCTTGTACGGGTACGTGTCGGCCACCAAGTGGGTCACCGATCTGGAGGTCACCACCTGGCGGGCGCGGCGGGCGTACTGGCTCAACCGCGGCTGGGGCGAGCAGGCTCCGATCAAGACCCAGTCGCGCATCGACTTCCCCAAGGGTTTCGCCACCCTTCCGGCCGGAACGGTGCGCATCTCCGGGGTGGCGTGGGCGCAGCACACCGGCGTCGCCCGCGTCGAGGTGCGCGTGAACAACGGACCCTGGCAGGACGCGACGCTGTCCCGTGAGGTCAATGTGGACACCTGGCGGATGTGGTACGCCGAGATCACGGTTCCCGCGGGCACCCATCAGGTGAGCTGCCGGGCAACCGACCGATCGGGCTACACGCAGACGCAGGAGCGCGTCGGCACCGTTCCCGACGGCGCGACCGGCTGGCACACGATCTCCTTCACCGCCAAATAAAAAAAATCGAGCCCGGTCCAATCCGGAACCCGGGCACCGCCGAATACCCGATGACAGCAGGGCGCGCATCCACTCGCGTGGCCCCGCCAATCCCGAAATGGAGTGATTCCTCGTGAAGACTGCCCGCTACGCCGGAGCCGGCCTCGCCGCCGCCGCGATGTTCTCCCTCGCCGCCTGCGGCAGCAGCGGTGACGACTCCGCCTCCAGCCCGAGCAGCCCCACCACGGCGCCCTCGGGCTCGATGTCCGCGCCGATGTCGAGCGGCGCGGCCACCGGTGTGACCACCAACGCCGACGTGTTCGGTCCGGCCTGTGGCCAGCTGCCGCAGGGCAACGCGCCGGGCTCGCTGGACTCGATGGGCCCGCAGCCGGTGGCCAGCGCGGCCTCCACCAACCCGCTGCTGACCAAACTGGTCGCCGCGGTCAAGGCGACCAACCTGGTCGACACCCTCAACAGCCAGGAAGCCATCACGGTGTTCGCCCCGGCGGACAGCGCCTTCCAGGCCCTGGGTGACGCGAAGTTCAACGAGCTGGCCCAGAACCCGTCCCAGCTCGCCCCGATCCTGCAGTACCACGTGCTGCCGCAGCGCTACGACGCCAAGGGCCTGCAGGACGCCGCCACGGCCCAGACGCTCAACACCGACGGCGGCTCGGTCAAGATCGCCGGCAGCGGCGAGAACATGACCGTCAACGGCGCCAAGGTGCTGTGCGGCAACATCCCCACCAAGAACGCGACGGTCTTCGTCATCGACACCGTCCTCACCCCCGGCACGAACAAGTAAGAACCCGGCAGTACCACTCCGAGCCCGGACCGCCCTCACGGCGGTCCGGGCTTCGGTCATGTCCGGGACCAGCGTCTGGCACCGCCTCCCGGCGAACCGCCGATGCCCCTCCGAGCACGGCCGTTGCTGATCAGTTCTGGCGGTCCTGCCGAACTGCGGTGATGAACGCGTCCACCAGTTGCTGTTGCTGCGCGGGTTCGGCGTCGGACAGTTCCAGGACGTGGTCATCGATGGTGATGCTCACCCGGCGGCCCCGCCCCCGAGTGATCCACCCTCTCACGATCTGGGTGAGCCCCGTCAGCGCGGCGCTCAGCACCGCCGAGTCGGCGAGGGCGACCACCAGGCCGCCGACGCTGTCCACGCTTCCTTTGGCGCCATCGGGGGCATGTCCGTCGCGCGCATATTCGACGTCGTCGACGTCGGCAGCCAGGAGTTCGTTGCGGAGCAATCGGGTCAAACGTTCTCGTTCTTCGAGATCGCCGTCCTCGGCCTCGACCTGCACCACCGCACGCACCAGCACGTCCTTTCATCCGGAACGACCCCAGGATGCCACAACCGGCAACGAGCTGATCACGGAACTTGTACGATCGTCGGCGTTGACTGCTCGGAAGCGGAGGTTCGGCGCGGTGGGGGAGCGGAGGATCGGGCTGGTCATCACGACCGACACCTACGCCGACGAAACGTTCCGCCAGCTCGACGCGCCGAAGGCAGACGCTGAAGCGCTCCAGGCCGTCCTGGCGGACCCGCGCATCGGGAGGTACGACGTCACTCTGCTGCACAACGCAGCCGAGCATGAGGTCCGTATCGCGATCGACGACCTGTTCTCCGAAGCCCGGCCCGACGATCTGGTGCTGCTCTACGTCTCGGGGCACGGCGTGAAGGGCGATGACGGCCGGCTGTATTTCGTCATGCGGAACTCGAACTCGCGGCGGCTTCAGTCTACCGCCATCGACGGGGACTGGGTGCGCGAGCAGATGGAGCGCAGCCGTTCCCGCCGCATCGTGGTGCTGCTGGACTGCTGCTACGCGGGTGCGTTCCTCGTGAATTCACGGCACAGGACGGGCGAGCGTGTCGACGTGGTGCCCCAGTTGCGCGGACGGGGCCGGGCGGTGATCACCTCGTCGTCCGCAGTGCAGTATTCGTACGAGGTCACCGCCGGTGCGACCCCGACCGTGACCGGGTCCGCGACACCGTCGATCTTCACCGGGGTGTTGGTCGAGGGCCTGCGCACCGGTGATGCCGACAAGGACAACGACGGCCTCGTTGATGTTGAGGAGTTGTACGACTACGTCTACGACCACGTTCGACAGTCCGGTTCCCCCCAGCGACCGCAGGCCGAGTTCGGCATCGAGGGCACCCTGTACATCGCAGCTTCCCCGGTGCCGGGGACCAGCGGTTCTCATCCGGCCGACGTCGTCGACCTGGTCGCCGGCAATTCGAACCTGAAGCTGGCGCTGCTGGAGGGAATCGAGCTGCGTGGAGGGGCGGGCGAAGGTGACGAGGAGGTGCTCGCGCGCCTGGCCGGTGACCCCGAGCCGGCAGTGGCCGCGCGTGCTCGAGCATTGCTGACCGGGCCCTTGTGGGCGGGTGCCGATCCGCTGCCGGGAACCGAGGGCCACCCGATGCCGGGGCAATCAGGGCTGGTCGAGTGGGCGAGGACGACGGCTACGTCCTTGACGACGGGCGGTGCATCCGCGACGGCCGGCAGTAGAACGGCGGGAGATGAACTGGGTGCTGCGGCGGCATGCGCTGTCTTCGCCATCGGTGTGGTGGTCTGGTTCTTCAGCGTGCTCGCCCCGTTCGTGCTGGGAAGCGCGTTCGGTCGGATAACCGACCTCACGGGGCTCGGAATCGGCAACATCGCCGCGCTGGTCGTGAGCGTGTTCGTGGTCGGCCTTTCCTTGTCCGGTGTCGCGTCGTTCTGGTGGACCCAGGGGGACTTGGACATCTACCCCTCGCAACGACTACTTCCCGGCCTCCTCGTCGCTGGTTCCGCCTCGGCGGGTGTGATGGGCACCGGTTGGCTCGGCGCCGGTACAGTCACTCTGCTCGGGCTCGCGCTGGCGGGAGCGGTGTTCGCCGATTCCGAGGACGTCTTGGCGCCGGTTCCCGCGATTGCCCTGGCGCTCTTCACCGGGGTGTGTCTCGCCGTGTTCCCGTTGCCGGTTCCCCTGTGGGCGATTGTGCTGGGCATCGCGGCTGTCGCGGGCACCACCGCTGCCATGGTCGAGTTCGCTAAAATGTACTGGACGCTCTGCTTCATCATCTGCGGACTGATGGCGTACCTGCATGTGCAGCAACCGCACTGGCGGTGGCTGGATGAGCTGGGCCGAACCGTGATGAACTGGTTGGTCTGGCGATTCTGATGTCGTGCACCTTGGTGTTGGTCCACTGTCTCATCTCCGGACCTCGCTACGGAGGCGACGCTGGCCCTGATGCCGGATCTGCATTCGACAGCGCCGCGCAGAGCATGCTCGCCGCCGCATCCCGTCTCGAACGCGCCCGGGATCTGCTGCTGGGACAGGAGCCACCGGTCGACGGCGAGGACGAGCAGACCGAGCCAGTGGACTCGCTCGGTGCCGGCAACGAGGAGTCGGCCGCAACCAAGCGGACCTGGCGGTGACCGACGCTTCCGCTGCGTTCACCACCCTCGGCGTGGCGCTGATGCCCAGTGGTGCCCTCGTGCAGGTGATGAAGGCGATGCAGCCGCAATCCGACCATCGCCGAGGTGTTCGACGGCCGAGCGGAGGAGGCGATCCCCTTGGCCTGGGTGCACGAGCACAGGGCGAAGACCTGCCCCATGGCTGCCCGCCTGCCGACGACCGAATTCGCCGAGCTGTTGAGGCTGCACGGCGTACTTCCCGAATGGACAAGGAGCGGTCGGAACATGTCCGCGGCTGCCTCAGCCCCGGACACCGCCCCGCTCTACCTGGGTTACGGCAACGCCTGCCTGTGATTACGCCCGGAATAGGGGCTTCTACGGCTGGTACGCACGTGGGCGCTCAGGTGGCTTGTGAAGCAGCGCGAAGCGGCGGAACATGACCGGAGGTCGCGGATCCAGGCAGCAGTGCTCCGGAAACGGCGTGCGTACGAAGAGCTGAGGCATGCTGCAGCAGGAGTCCGGTCGCACGTCCCCGTCGATTTGCCCAGAAGCGCTTGGGCCGCCGGGCATTTTGGCAGGCGCGGGGACCTCGGCGGCGGTTCTGACCATGGCAACTACGTGCAGCGACGTGACCAACTCATCGAGGCGCATCGGCAGCGGGTGCTCGAGCTGTCGGTGCCGTTACTCGCCGCCGTGGACCGCATACGTTGGTCATCGACGCGATCGGTGCCGGCGAAGTCGACGCTGAGGTCTCGCGGCATTGGGCGTCCGGCGGGGCTCATGGCGTCGTCAGCTACGCCACCGTGGCGACCGAGCTCGGCGCCGTTCTGGGCATGGCGTTCTGAAGAACTGCAGTTGCCCAGGACGTGGCGTCTCGACCAGCTGGCGAGGTCCCGTCGGGCCTGCTGTCGCTGGCGTCGGCAGGCGTGGCCGTCAAGAGTTGATCGCACGCGGTTCCGATCGGCCTGTCGACACCGGCGGCTGGCCGCTTTGGCTTCCCGGACGTACTAGGGATCGACCCTGTTGTGCGTCGTCGCATGCGGTCACGCCGACCAGCCGTCCCCGAGTTGTTCCGGGCCACTCACCGGACCAGCCCGGGGCAAGCCGGCGGGGGGTGGGTGGCGAATCACCTGTAGGCCGCTACGAACCGGGTGTCCACCGTTCGGCACCGCGGTAGCGACTCCAGCCCCTCAGCGGAACCGCCATGTCCATCGTCATCCAGCCGTGTCCCCCGTCCGCTCGGTACTACTCCGAGGTACTGGCCTGCCGGTCCTCGCCGATCCCCTGACCGGCGAGGTCAACCACCAGCTCGTCCGCTCGATGCTCGTCGCGCCCATCGTCGCCCTGCCCGGGCAGTGGCTGGTCCCGCCGCCGGCCGGGCGGTGCCTGCCGCCGTGGGCCGCCGTCGTCGGGGCCGTGCGCCGGACCGGGTCCTGGTGACACACCGGACGATCGCCGGCCAACCGCTCAGCCGAGGAACACCATCGCGGCCGCGGGATTGGTGGGCTGCACGGAGCCCGGCGCGGGTTCGGCGGTGATGGCGACGCGGTTGGTGTCCGGGGGCAGCGCGACGAGCAGCGGCTGCCACTGGTGGGGGGTCTCGGCGGTGAGCACACCGGCCGACCGCGCCGCCGCCGGCCCCAGGAGCCAGACCTGGTAGGTGCGAGCCGGATCGAGGGGCGGCAAGCCCGCCAGCACCACAGCCTTGCCGTGGAGGCGGGACGCCACGACCCGGGCCCGGTCCGTGTGGCCGGCGTCGTAGCGCGTGGCCGCGTCCGGGGCGCCGAGCACCGTGTTGACCTCGCTCAGGTGCTGCTGCGCGGCGGCGAACTCGTCGCGTTGCTGGCCGGCCGTCTGGATGCCGAGCCCCGCGGCCACCATCGCCGCCGCGGCGGTGGGCAGGACCGCGGCGCGGGCCATCCGGCGAGCCGTGCGCCGGGACGGCCACGACCGCGGCGCGGACTGGCGCACCCGGGCGACGCTGCGGAGAACCAGCCCCTTCATGCCAGGGGGTGGGGTTCGGGCGGCCGCGGCGGCCAGCCGGGCGGCGGTCGTGCGGAACCCGGCGACCTCGGCCTGGCACGCGGGGCAGCCGACGAGGTGTTCCTCGAAGCGCGCGAGCTCTTCGGGAGGGAGCGCATCCAGGGCGTAGGCGCCGGAAAGCGCGTGCAGGTGGCCGGTCACGTCGGTCCTTTCGCGTCGGTCTGCCACGGCAGCAGGGAGACCACCACCGGTTTTCGCGATTCGGTGCCGCGGCCGCCCCGGATTGCCGGTGTTCCCCGCTCGCCCTCCCCGGTGTCGCGCGCGGTTCAGGGCTTGCCGAGGCCGAACTGGACGACGTCGAGGTACCGGCCGCGGAACCCGGCTTCGGAGTAGGCGAGGTAGAACTCCCACATCCGGCGGAAGGTGTCGAAGCCGAGTTCGGTGATGCGGGGCCAGGCGTCGAGGAACCGCTGCCGCCACAGGCGGAGCGTGCGTGCGTAGGAATCGCCGAGGCTGCGCCGGGTGCCGATGCGCAGCCCGGTGTGGCGGCCGACGGCGTCGGTGATCGCTTCCCGGGACAGCAGCTGCCCGCCGGGGAAGATGTACTTGTGGATCCACGTGTAGGAGTGGCGGGTGGCGAGCATGCGGTCGTGCGGCATGGTGATGGCCTGCAGCCCGATCCGGCCACCGGGAGCCAGGAGCCGGTCGAGCGTGGCGAAGTAGGCGGGCCAGTACTCTTCGCCGACCGCTTCGATCATCTCGACGCTGGCGATGGCGTCGTAGCTGCCGTGGGCCTCGCGGTAGTCGGACAGGACGACCTCCACCCGGTCCGCGACGCGGCCTCGGCGAGACGCTTGCGCGCCAGCGTCTGCTGCTCGGCCGAGATGGTGAGGGTGGTGACCTGCGCGCCGCGCTGCGCGGCGCGCAGGGCCAGTTCGCCCCAGCCGGTGCCGATCTCCCGCAGCCGGGTGCCGTCGCGGACTCCGGCCAGGTCCGGAATGCCGTCGATCTTGCGCCGCTGCGCGGTCGCGAGGTCGTCGGTGTCGCCGGCGAACCAGGCTGAGGAATAGGTCATGGTCTCGTCGAGGAACTCGGCGAACAGCTCGTTGGACAGGTCGTAGTGCCGCGAGATGTTGGCCTGCGCCCCCGAGATGGTGTCGCGTTCGCCGGCCGGTTTGCGGGCGTCGGCGAACCGGCGCAGCGCCTGGAGGGGTTCGGGCACCAGGGTCGCCATGCGCGCGGCGAACGGGGCCCGGACGTCGGCCAGGTCGTCGCCGGGCAGCGGCAGGCGCATCCGGTACCGGCCGTGCACGGGCAGGAACGGCGAGACGGAGAACTTCTTGTCGATTTTTGTATGATAATCGGACCTTAGGGTGGGAGTCGCGTGTCGCGCAAGAGGGCGGGGGTCAGGTGCGGGCCGGGACCGCCTGGTTCTCCGCCAGCAGGCGGTCCCGGTGCCGCATGACGCGGCGCAGGTGGTTCTCGGTGGCGAAGCGGGCGCGTGACGGGTCGCCGGCGGCGATCGCCTCGGCGATCTGGACGTGCTCTTCCAGGGTGTTGGCCGCTTCGGACGGGTATCCGGGCCCGGTGCGGTAGGTGTCGCGCAGGAACCCGTTGAGCGGGCGGATCACCAGGGAGAAGAACGGGTTGCCGCTCGCCTGCGCCACGATTTCGTGGAACCGCAGGTCGGCGTCCAGGAATTCGTCGCGGGCCTCGGGCCGGCCGAGCGCGTCGGCCAGCCGGCGGTTGGCGTCTTCGAGGTCGGCGAGGTGCTGCTCGGTCCGCCGCGCCGCGGCCAGTTGCGCCATCTCGACCTCGAGCACCAGGCGCAGTTCGAGGAGCTGGGCGAACGAGCCCTCGCTGCGGCGCATCAGCAGGCCGTACTGCTCGGCGATGAGCCGTCCGTCCAGCTCCGCGACGGCCATGCCGCGACCGGGCTTCACGGTGACCAGCCCGCGCTGGATCAGCAGCCGGGCCGTTTCCCGCACCACGGTGCGCGACACGTCGAAGCGGCGGGCGAGTTCGGCTTCCGTCGGGAGCCGCTCGCCGGGTGCCAGCCGCACGATCTCGTCCTGCAGCTTGTCCGCGAGGGTTTCCGACAGGCGCTTGTGGAGTGCTTCGGCCATTCGGCGATCGTACGATAAACCGCGCTGCGCGGTTCCTCCTGTGCGCCTCCGTGGCGGAGAATCGGCCCGATTGACGGCATCTTTGTACGATGATAGGACGTTAACGGCGCCCGGATGTGGCGCGCGACGAGGAGGGCTGCCGATCCATGAACCTGCACGCCTACTCCGGGGCCGTGCTCCCCGCCGACGCCGCGCGGGCCACCCTGGTGGCCCGCGTGTTCGATCCCGCGGTCGGCGGGCCGTGCGTGGCGGCGGTCCGGGGCGACCGCGCCGTCGACCTGACCCACGTCGCCCCGACGGTCTCCGAACTGCTGGACCGGCACGACGCGGTCTCGCTCGTCCGCGGGCACCAGGGCGGCGGGCACTGGGAGCTGTCCGCGCTGATCGAGGCCACGCTGCGGCGCGACCGGAGCGTTCCCCACCTGCTCGCCCCGGTCGACCTGCAGGTCCTCAAGGCGGCGGGGGTGACGTTCGTCCGCAGCATGCTCGAGCGCGTGATCGAAGAGCGCGCGAAGGGGGATCCGGGCCGGGCCGAGGAGATCAGGTCCCGGATCGCCGAGGTCGTCCGCGGCCGGATCGCCCAGCTGCGCCCGGGGTCGCCGGAGGCGGCCCGCGTCAAGGACGTGCTGGTCGAGGAGGGCTTGTGGTCCCAGTACCTCGAGGCCGGCATCGGGCCCGATCCGGAGATCTTCACCAAGGCGCCCGTCCTGTCCGCCGTGGGCACCGGTGCCGAGATCGGCGTGCTGGCCCGCTCGACCTGGAACAACCCGGAGCCCGAGCTGGTGCTCGCGGTCAGTTCGTCCGGCACGCCGGTCGCCGCCACCCTGGGCAACGACGTGAACCTCCGCGACTTCGAGGGACGCAGCGCGCTCCTGCTCACCGAGGCGAAGGACAACAACGCCTCCTGCGCGATCGGCCCGTTCCTGCGGCTGTTCGACGACGGCTTCACGCTGGACGACGCGCGAGCCACCGAGGTCGCGCTGGACATCACCGGCAGCGACGGGTTCACGCTGCACGGCGTCAACCCGGTGAGCGAGATCAGCCGGGACCTCACCGACCTGATCCGGCACGCGCACGGAGCCCACCACAGCTACCCCGACGGGTTCGTCCTGTTCACCGGCACGATGTTCGCGCCGATCGAGGACCGCGGCGAACCGGGGCAGGGCTTCACCCACCGGCGGGGCGATGTCGTCGCGATCAGCTCGCCCGCCCTCGGCACCCTGGTCAACGTCGTCACCACCGCGGAAGCGGCCGCGGACTGGACCTTCGGCATCCGGGCGCTGATGGCGAACCTCGCCGGGCGCGGCCTGTTGCGCGGCGCGGTGGAGGTGGGCTCGTGACCCGGGTGGTCGTCACCGATCACGCCTTCGGCGGGGTGGCGGACGAGGCCGCCGTCGCCGAGCGCTTCGGCGCGGAGTTCTCGGTGCACGCCTGCCGCAGCGAGGACGAGACGATCCGGGCCGTGGACGGCGCCGACGTGGCGTTCGTGAACTTCGCCCCGGTGACGGACGCGGTGCTCGCGGCGATGGCGCCCGGCGCGACGGTGATCCGCTACGGCATCGGCTACGACAACGTGGACGTCGCCGCGGCACGGGCGCGCGGGATCTCGGTGGCCACGGTGCCGGACTACGGCAGCGACACCGTCGCCGACCACACCGTCGCCCTGCTGCTGACGCTGCTGCGCAGGATCCCCGCATACGACCGCCGCATCCGCGAGACCGGCTGGTGCGCCCCGCGCGATCTCGGCTCGATCCCCGGCTTCGCCGACACCACGGTCGGACTGGTCGGCCTGGGCCGGATCGGGCTCGCGGTGCACCGCAGGCTCGCCGCGTTCGGTTTCCGCGTGATCGCGCACGATCCCTACGCCGAGCCCGCCGACGGGATCACCCTCACACCGACTTGGACACGCTGCTGCGCGAGTCGCACGCGGTCTCGCTGCACGCACCGCTGACCCCGCGGACGCGGCACCTGCTCGGCGCCGCGGCGTTCTCCCGGATACGCGAAGGGGCGGTCCTGGTCAACACCTCGCGTGGCGGGCTGGTCGACCACGACGCGCTCGCCGGGGCGGTGCGGACGGGCCGGGTGGCCGCGGCCGCGCCGCGGACTCGCCGCTGCGCGATTTGCCGCAGATCCTGTTCACCCCGCACGCGACGTGCTATTCGGACAGTTCGCCGGCCGCGCTGCAACGGCTGGCCGCCGAAGAGGCCGAACGCGCGCTGGCCGGGAAACCGTTGCGCTGCCCCGTGACCGGAGGAGGTGGCCGATGAGCCGCGCGATCGATCCCCGCACCGGAGCCGCGATCGGCCCGGAGATCGCCGACACCACACCGGATCGGATCCGCGACGTGTGTTCGCGCGCGGGGCGCGCCGCGCCGTGGCTGGGCGGGCTCGCCTTCCCGGAGCGCGCCGCGCTGCTCGCGGCTCTCGGCCAGGCGCTGCGCGACCACTCCGACGAGCTCGTGGCACTGGCCGATGCCGAGACCGCGCTCGGCCGGCCGCGCCTCACCGGCGAGCTCGCCCGCACCGCCGCGCAGTTCGACCTGTTCGCGGAGGTCCTCCGGGACGGCGCGTTCTGCGAGGCCACGCTGGACGGTCCCGACCCGCAGGCGGTGCCCCCGCACACCGATCTGCGCCGCATGCTCGTCCCGCTGGGCCCGGTGGCGGTCTTCGCCGCGTCCAACTTCCCGTTCGCCTTCTCGGTGGCCGGTGGCGACACCGCGAGCGCCCTCGCCGCCGGCTGCCCGGTCGTCGTCAAGGCGCACCCCGGGCATCCGGGGTTTTCGGTGCGCACCGCGGAGATCCTGACCGCCGCCCTGACCGACGCCGGTGCCGCCGACGGTGTGCTGACCCTGGTGCACGGCGAGGCGGCGGGCCGGGCCCTGGTGGCGGATCCGGCGGTCACCGCCGTCGCGTTCACCGGCTTGCCCGGCGGTGGCCGCGCCCTGTTCGACATCGCCGTGGCGCGGCCCGATCCGATCCCGTTCTACGGCGAGCTGGGCAGCGTCAACCCGGTCGTGGTGACGGCCGCCGCGGGAGCGGCCCGGCCGGACGAGATCGCGGACGGCCTGGCGGGCAGCGCGATGCTCGGCAGCGGGCAGTTCTGCACCAAACCCGGGCTGGTGTTCGTGCCCGAGGCGGCCGGCCTGTCCGGCCGGGTCGCGGAGCGGGTCGCCGCGGCGGAGGTCGCCCCGCTGCTCACCGCGCGGATCGAAGCCGGATTCCGCGAGGGCCTGCGACGACTGCTGAACGTCCCGGGAGTGCGCGCCCTGCTGGACGGGGCGGGAGCCGGCCGGCGGCGGGCACCGGGTGGCCCCGCAGGTGGTGACCGCCGATGCCCGGACGTTCCTGGCCAACGCCGCCGTCCTGACGGAGGAGTGCTTCGGCCCGGTGACGGTTCTCGTCACCTACTCCACCGAGGAGGAACTCGCGGCCGCGCTCGCCCGCGTCCCGGGGTCGCTGACGGGCACGGTGCACGCCGAGCCGGACGACCCCGGCGCCGCCTCCGCCGTGGCGGCGCTCGGCGCCAGGGTCGGGCGTCTCGTCCACAACGGCTGGCCCACGGGCGTGGCGGTGACCTGGTCGCAACACCACGGCGGCCCGTGGCCCGCGACGACGGCCGTCCTGCACACGTCGGTGGGCGCCACGGCGATCCGGCGGTTCCTGCGTCCCATCACCTACCAGGACATGCCCCAGCCGCTGCTGCCCGCCGCGCTCCGCGACGGCAACCCGCTCGGCATCCCGCGCCGGGTCGACGGCGTGCTGACCACGGGCGGGAATGCCGGGCGGACAGGCTGATCCGGCCGCGAACCGCTGCTGCCCGTCCGGTCAGGCGCACGGCTGCATGGCCGGCGC
This sequence comes from Amycolatopsis ruanii, assembly GCF_003385175.1. Lineage (NCBI taxonomy): Bacteria > Bacillati > Actinomycetota > Actinomycetes > Pseudonocardiales > Pseudonocardiaceae > Amycolatopsis > Amycolatopsis ruanii. The sequence goes on along the minus strand of NZ_PQHY01000008.1, from coordinate 119,434 downwards.
GGGTGCCGGGCGGCGCAGCAGTTCGGGCAGCACGGTCAGCAGGCCGAGGGCCGCGAGCCCGGCGCCCAGCCACAGCGGCGCACGCAACCCGGAGGTCTCGATCACCAGCCCGCCGAGCGAGGACCCGAGGATGACGCCGAGCGTGATGAACGACGAGTGCACCGTGTTGACCAGCGGGCGGGCGTTGCCGGCGCGCTGCACGCGGGTCACCATCGCCGGGTTCATCGTGACGCCGACCAGCCCGATGCCGAGCATCGCCACCACCGCCGGCGCGGGCAGGTCCGCGAGCAGGGCGAACGCGGCGAGGAAGACGAGGTTCAGCGCGAGACCGGTCACCAGGACGGGCACCGTGTGCCGGTCGGCGAGCCGCCCGACGACCAGGTTGCCGACCACGGTGGCCGCGCCGTAGGCGACCAGCAGCAGCGGCACGGTGCTGCCGGCGAACCCGGTGACCTCGGTGAGGATCGGCGTGAAGTAGCTGAACGCGGAGAACGTGGCGCCGATGACGAGCGTGCTGGTGGACAGCGCCAGCCACAGCCGCGGGGTGCGGAACACGCCCAGCTCCTCGCGGAAGGTGCCACCGTCGGCGGACGGCGCGAGCGCGGGCACCCCGGCGAGCGTGGCCAGCGCGGCGGCCGCGGCGAGTGCGCCGATCGCCCAGAACGCGGCGCGCCAGCCGAAGTGCTCGCCGACGACGGTCGCCAGCGGCAGGCCGAGCAGGGTACCGAGCATCAGGCCGTTCATCACCACGGCGATCGCGCGGCCGCGCACCTCGGGGCGGGTGAGCTGCGCGGTCAACGAGACGGCGATGCCGAAGAACGCCTGCGCGGCGACGCCGGTGACGATGCGGGCGGCCAGCATCGTGCCGTAGTCGCTCGCGGTGGCGGCCAGGACGTTGCCGGCCAGGAAGATCGCGAACAACACCATCAGCGCGGTCTTCGGGTTCTGCCGCATCAGGGCGACGGTGAGGACCGGGCCGCCCGCGGCCATCGCGACCGCGAAGGCGGTGATGAGGTAGCCGATCTGCGGAACCGTGACGCCCAGCCCGCCGGCGAGCTGGGGCATCAGGCCGGCCACGACGAATTCGCTGGTGACCATCGCGAACACGCCGAGGCTCAGCAGGTAGATCGCGCGCGGCATGCGCACTCCTTCCATAGACAACTGTTCGTTCCAAAAAGCGGCCCAGCCACGAGGGCTGTCAGGAGAGCAGGGACAACGCCTGGTCCACGGCTTCGTCGAGGCGGCGGGCGTCGTCGGTCTTGCCCACGACGCGGATGCCCTGGACGAACGTGACCAGGAAGCGGGCCAGCGCGCGCGGATCCTTGTCCGCGGCGAGGCCGCCCTCGTGCTGGGCGCGGGTGAGGGTGCCGGCCAGCGCCGCCTCCAGTTCCCCGAAGGCGATGTCCACGCGGCGCGCCGCCTTCGCGTCGCGGGGCAGCAGTTCGGTCGCGGTGTTGGTGACCAGGCAGCCCTTGCGGTCGGTGTCTTCGTGGCACTCGGCGGCGTAGCCGCGGACGAAGTCGCGGACCGCGTCCAGCGCCGGGCCGGGCCGGTTGAGCGCGGTCATCGTCTGGACGCCGCGCATCTCGCAGTACCGGTCCAGGGCGCGCAGGTAGAGGTCGTGCTTGCTGTCGTAGGTGGCGTACAGGCTGGCGCGGTTGACGCCCAGGTGGCCGACCAGGTCCTGCATCGAGGTGGCCTCGTAGCCCTGGCGCCAGAACAGCTCCAGCGCGGCGTGCAACGCGGCGTCGGGGTCGAACTCCTTGGTCCTCGCCATGACCGGGAGCCTAGCGTATTGCCAACCGATCGTTCCAGTAACCCTCGTCCGGACGAGTCACGCCGGCCGGTGATCGAGTTGATCGGCAACCGCGCGCGGCCGTGATGTTGCACAATCGAATGATGGATCCGCCGGTGCGGCGGTGACCGGAAGTCATCGGGAGGCGTGAACTGATGAGCCGCACGGGGCAGGCCGCGCGCGAAGCGGTACCGCCCGAAGCGGTGCTGACCCCCGCCGCGGTGGCGAGCCGGCTCGGTGTCGCGGTGGCGACCCTGCGGAGCTGGGACCGCAGGCACGGGCTGGGGCCGAGCTCCCGCGAACCGGGTCGGCACCGCCGGTACACGGTCGGCGACCTGCGGCGCCTGGAGCGCGTGGTGCACCTGGTGCGTCAGGGCGTGCCGGTGGCGACGGCGGCCGCGACGGTGAGCGCGGGCGCCACCCTGCCGATCGCCTCGCCCGCCCAGGTCCCCGATCGGGTGGCGAGCCGGCGGCGGCGGTCACTGCGCGGAGCCGCCGAGAAGCTCGACCCGGACGCGTTCCGCCGCATCGTGGTCGGCTTCCTCGACCGGCACGGCACCGTGGACACGTGGCAGAAGCTGCTCGTGCCGTTCCTGCAGGAGCTGGGTGAGCGGTGCGCGGAGCCCGGGGGACCGGTCGAGGTCGAGCACCTCGCGACCGACGGGATCATCGCCGCACTGCACGCCGTCCCGCCGGGACAGACCGGATCGGCGTCGGTGCTGCTCGCGTGCGCGCCCGACGAGCAGCACTCGCTGCCGCTGGAGGTGCTGCGGCACGCCCTCGCCGAGCGCGGCCGCGGCACGATCTCACTGGGCGCGCGGGTGCCGCCCCGGTCGCTGCTGACGACGGTCACGATCCGCAAACCCCCGGCGACGGTGGTGTGGGCGCACTCGGCGGAGCTGGCGCGCCAGGTACCCACCGGAGAGCTGACCGGCACGCGCCTGTTCGTGGCGGGCCCCGGCTGGGACGCGGTGCCGCTACCGGACGGGACGCGGCAGTTGCGCACCCTGGCCGAAGCGGTGGAGGCGCTGGCCTGACCGGTGCCCGGCGACGCCGGGCTGAGTGACAAGGCGGCGACCGTGTGACAGCGTGACCGCATGATCGAACCTGCCGTCCGGGTCGAGCGCGCCGGCCCGGTGCACACCGTGATCCTGTCGCGTCCGCACGCGCGCAACGCCGTCGACGGGCCGACCGCCCAGGCCCTGCTGGAGGCGTTCGAGGCGATCGACGCCGACCCGTCCGCCGCGGTCGCCGTGCTGTGGGGCGAAGGGGGCACGTTCTGCGCCGGCGCCGACCTCAAGGCGGTGGGCACCGAGCGCGGCAACCGCCTGGGCGAGGACGGTCCCGGGCCGATGGGGCCGACGCGGCTGCGGATGGGCAAACCGGTGATCGCCGCGGTCGCCGGGCACGCCGTGGCCGGCGGGCTGGAGCTGGCGCTGTGGTGCGACCTGCGGGTGGCCGCCGAGGACGCGGTGTTCGGGGTGTTCTGCCGCCGCTGGGGCGTGCCGCTGATCGACGGCGGCACGGTGCGCCTGCCCCGGCTGATCGGCGCGAGCCAGGCGATGGACCTGGTGCTGACCGGCCGCCCGGTGCCCGCGGACGCCGCGGCGAGGATGGGGCTGGCGAACCGGGTCGTGCCCGCGGGCACCGAGCGGGCCGCGGCGGAGGAACTGGCGGCGGCGATCGCGAAGTTCCCGCAGACGTGCCTGCGCGAGGACCGGTTGTCGCTGCTGGAGCAGGACGGGCTGGACGAACGGGCCGCGATGGCGAACGAATGGCGGCACGGCATGGTCTCCCTGGCCGCCGACGCGACGAGCGGAGCGCAACGCTTCGCGGCGGGCGAGGGCCGGGGCGGATCGTTCGGCTAGTTGCCGTCGTTGATCGCGTTGTTGGTGCCGGTCACCAGCCAGCGGGCGACCTCGTGCAGTTTGCGGTTGGTGTTCTGCGAGGCGCGGACCAGCAGGTCGAAGGCCTGGTCGTCGGTCACCCGGTGGCGTTCCATCAGGATGCCCTTGGCCATCGAGATGACGTCGCGGGATTCCAGGGCGTTGCGCAGCTGCGCCTGGGCACGCGACCCGGCCAGCGCGACGGCGGCGTGCGCGGCGAACAGGCCGCAGACGTGCTCGGCGGACTCGTCGAACGCCTCCCGCGCCGAGGAGAACAGGTTGAGCGCGCCGAGCAGGGTCTTCCCGGTGAACAGGCGGACGGCGAGCATCGAGTTGACGCCCAGCGCGGCGGCGGCGTCGCCGAACTTCGGCCAGCGCACGTCCGCCGCGATGTCGCCGGTGCGGTAGGTGATGTCGGCGAACACCGCGTCCACGCACGGCCCCTCGCCGAGCTCGTGCTGAAGCTCGTCGAGGCGGGCCACCCGGTCACTCGACGGGGCGACGGTCGTCAGGTTCCCCGCTTCGAGCAGGGAGATGCCCGCGTCCTCGGTGCCCGGCACGGTCGTCGCCACCGCGTTGACGATGGTCGCGACCGTCCGCTCGACGTCCGGCTCCGGTTCGAGCGTGCGCACGACGGCGCTGAGCGCGTCCGCGAGCTCGAGGTCGGCGGGCTTGATGAGTTCGTCGGTCACCTGGACAGTCTTATGCATGCGCGCGGGCGGCGACAGAGGCTGCCCCGTCTTTCATCCCAGGGCCCCGCCACGACCCCGGCGAAGGTGGTGAGCCGCCTTGATCCACGCCGCCTCGCGACCGCGTCCTCGTCGTACGCTGACGCCCGTCCGCCGGGCCAGCTCGCCGATCCTCATTCCACCTACGACGAACCGGACAGCCCGGGCATTCCTACTCGCAGTACTTCAGCAGCGGCAGGATCGCCCGCTCGGTCAGCGCCGCGGGGTCCGGCTCCGCGCACGCCGCCAGCCGCGCCAGCAGGTCGTCCTCGTCGAGGCCGGTCCCGATCAGCACCAGCCGCGTCGCCGGCGCCTCCGCACCCCACGGCGACCGGTGGAACCGCAGGTACGGGCCGACGGTCTGGAGCAGGAACCGGTCCTGGTGACCGGGCACGCCGAAGTGCACCGGCCCCTTCATGCGGTACAGCCCGGCCGGCCGCTCGGTCAGAAAAGCCAGCAGCCGCCGCGGGTGGATCGGCGTGTCACTCGAAAACTCCACACTGCGGTAGGCGTCGTGCAGGTGCACGTGATCGTCGCCGTCGGAGTGCCGCAGGTCGTCGAACGACAACTGCCGCGCCACCGGCTCCCGCACCCGCGCGTCGAACAACAGGCCCGGGTCGATCGCGCCGAAGGAGGCACGCACCACCGGCCGCCCGTCGCTGACCTTGCGGACCAGCTCCAGGACCCCGGGATCGTCGCACCGGTCGATCTTGTTCAGCACCACCAGATCGGCGAACCGCAGGTGCTCGTCCAGCTCGGGGTGGCGCACCCGGTTGGCCGCGAACTCGGCCGCGTCCACGACCTCGACCAGTCCGCCGTAGGCGATCCGCGGGTTCTCGCTGGCCAGCAGCATCCGGACCAGGTCGCGCGGCTCGGCGAGACCGCTGGCCTCGATGACGATCGCGTCGATGCCCAGCTCCGGCTCGGCCAGCCGCGCCAGCATCCGGTCCAGGCCCGCGGTGTCGACCGCGCAGCACAGGCAGCCGTTGCCCATCGGCAGCATCGCGTCGACCTGCCCCGCCACCGCCAGCGCGTCCACGTTGATGCGGCCGAAGTCGTTGACGATCACGCCGATGCGGTGGTCGCGGGCGTGCGTCAGCAGGTGGTTGACCAGTGTCGTCTTGCCCGAGCCCAGGTAACCGGCGACCAGGACCACGGGAATCGCCTCGGAAGTGCTCACCGCGCAACACCCTAGGGCACCACGACGAGCTTCCCGGTGGCCCGGTCGTCCTCCATGCAGCGGTGCGCGGCGACGACGTCGTCCAGCCCGAACACGCGATGCAGGTTCGGCCGGCAGCGGCCCGCCTCGACCTCGTCCACGATCCGCTGCAACACCGCCGCGCTGCCCTGCACGGTGCGGCTGTGGAAGGCCGTGAGCCGGGTTCCGGTCGGGATCATCGCGATCGGTTCCAGCTCCGGGATCACCCGCCCGCTGAGCGAGCCCGCCACGCACACCGTCCCGCCGCGTCGCGCCACCTGCAGCGAATCCACCGCCGTGCCCGCCCCGACCAGGTCCAGCACGTGGTCCGGGCCGCAGGGCCAGATCGCGTGCACGGCCTCGGCCGGCGACCCACCGGAGTCGAAGTGCAACCGCTCGCCTGGCACCACCCCACGCGCGCCCCGCGCGGTCAGGTACGTCCCGGGCAGCGCGGCCAGGACGTCCCAGGCAGCGTCGTCCTGATCGGCGGCCAGCACCCGCGGGAACACCACGCCCGGGGAATGCCCCTGCCGGGTCCGCAGCTCCGACCGGTGCAGCCCCGCACCCGCACCCGCACCCGCACCCGCACCCGCGCCCGCACCCGCACCAGGCTCCAGCCCTCCCGCACCGCGGGCACCGGCAGTTCCCGGATCTCCAGCACCTCCGGGCCACCCGTCCGGCAACAGACCCCCGCACGCATCGTCCTCCTCACCGACGAGCACGACACGCTCTCCGACGCTCAGCCGCGCCAGTGGTACTGCCGCTCCGGGCGGCCCGTCCCGCCGTAGCGCAGCCGCACCTCGGCCCGTCCGGCGGCGACGAAGTGCTCCAGGTACCGCCGGGCGCTGGGCCGCGACAGGTCCGTCACGCCCGCGCACTCGCTGGCCGACAGCCCGTCCGGGTGCGCCTGCAACGCCTGCCGCACCAGCTCGGCCGTCTGCTCGGTCAGCCCCTTCGGCAGCGCTTTCGGCGTGCGGGCGCCGAAGACGGCGTCCACGTCCTCCTGCCCGGCGGTGCTGCGCTGCGCCAGCCGGTGCAGTTTCCGCCGCAGCGTGGCGAACTCCGCCAGCTGCGCCTGCAACGCCGACGACGAGAACGGCTTGATCAGGTAGTGCAGCGCGCCGCCGCGCAGCGCGCCCCGCACGGTCTCCACGTCCCGCGCGGCCGTGATGATCAGGACGTCGATGTCCTGCGTCGCCGGGTCGGCCCGCAGCTGCCGCAGCACCGACAGCCCGTCCACATCGGGCAGGTAGATGTCCAGCAGCACCAGGTCCGGGTGCAGCTCGCGCGCCGCGCGCAACGCCTCGGCGCCGGTGTGCGCGACCCCGGCCACGGTGAACCCGGGCGTGCGCGCCACGTATCCACTGTGGACCTTCGCGACCATGAAGTCGTCGTCCACCACCAGGACCCGCATCACCGCGGCACCTCCGCCCGCGTCGGCAGGACCGCGGTGAACACCGCGCCGTCGGCGTTGTGCACCGCCACCGAACCGCCGCGCCGCAGGCAGGTCTGCCGGGTCAGCGCCAGCCCGAGCCCGCGCTGGCCGCCGTGCTCGGCGGCCTTCGTGGTGAACCCGTGCGTGAACACCTCGGTCGCGATCTCCGGCGCCACCCCGGGCCCGGAGTCCCGCACCACCACCGACACCGCCCCGGCGTCCTGCCGGATCTCCACCTCGATCCAGTCGCCGTCCCGCCCGGCCAGCGCGTCCAGCGCGTTGTCGACGAGGTTGCCGACCACCGTCACCAGGTCCGCCGACAGCTGGCCGTCCACATCGTCCAGCCGCGTGCCCGGCGCCAGCCGCAGGCCCACGCCCCGCTCGGCGGCCAGGCTGGCCTTCGCGATGAGCAGCGCCGCGACCGCCGAGTCGGCGATGTGCGCGGTGACCTCCTCGTGCCACTTCGTCTGGGCCTCGCTGACCAGGTCGACGTAGTGCCGCACCTCGTCGTACTCGCCCAGCTCGATGAGCCCGGCGATGGTGTGCAGGCGGTTGCTGAACTCGTGCGCCTGGGCGCGCAGCGTGTCCGTGGCCCGCGAGGTCGCCTCCAGCTCCTCGCGCAGCGCGGCCAGCTCGGTGCGGTCCCGCAGCGTCACCACGGCGCCGCGCGCGATCGGCATCCGGTTGAGCGCCAGCACCCGCCCCGCCCGCAGCCCGATCTGGTCGACGCCGTGCGCCCGGCCGGTGAGCACGTCGGTGAGCCGCTCGTTGAGCCCCAGCTCCTCGACCGGCCGTCCCACGCAGTCCGCGGGCAGCGCCAGCAGGTCGCGGGCCTGGTCGTTGACGAGCGTGACGCGGTGCTGGTCGTCCAGGCCGAGCACGCCCTCCTTGATGCCGTGCAGCAGCGCTTCCCGGTGCTCGGCCAGCGCGGTGATCTCCCGCGGCTCCATGCCCAGCGTCTGCCGTTTCACCCGCCAGGTGAGCAGCAGCGACCCGGCGACCCCGACGACCGTGGCGATGCCCAGCATCGTCAGCGCGGCGCTGGGCGAGTTCGCCACACCCTCGAAGAAGCCGGGCGTCTCGGTGCCGGCCGCGACGATCCCGACGATCTGCCCGGCGTCCCCGATCACCGGCACGTGCGCCACGAGCTGCGCGGAGATCTCGCCGACCCACGCGCGGCCCTGCAGCACCGTGCTCGCGCCCAGCGGCAGCCGGGTGCGCAGCTGGTTCGGGTCGGGGGAGGTGAGGACGATCCGGTCGGGCGCGGCGATGATCACCGAATCCGCGCCGGACAGCGTGCGTGCGCTCTCGGCGAAGGCCGGCAGCGCGTCCCGCCGGATCGGATCGGCCAGGCTGGCCCGCACCCCGGCGGTCGCGGCGACCTGTTCGGCGACCGCGAGCAGCTTGCGGCCCTGCGTGTCGGTGAACGTGCGGTCGGACTGCACGGCCGAGTAGCCGAACACGCACGCGAGCAGGGCGAACACGATGATCAGCTGCCAGCCCAGCAGCTGGCGGGCCAGCGATCCTTGCGCACCCACGCCCCTCACTATCGCATCCGCGCCGCCCGATCGTGCCGTGACCACAATGACCACAACGATCGATAGGTGCCTAACGGGTGACAGCGGCCCGGCCCCGGTGCACGATGCCGGGCAACCAAGCTCCACAACGAGGTGCGCTGATGAAGAATCGCAAGGCCCGGCTCGCCGTTCTCGGCGCGGCCGTGGCGCTCCTCCTCGTCCCCCCGCTGGTGTCGGCGGGCGGCGAGGAGACCGGGCCCCAGATCCGGGGCCTGCGGATGATGGTCCCCAACTCACCCGGCGGCGGCTACGACATCACGGCCCGCACGGCCGTGAAGGCGATCGAGGACGCCGGCCTCAACGGCAACGTCGAGGTGTTCAACCTGCCCGGCGCGGGCGGCACGGTCGGCCTCGGCCGCCTGGTGAACGAGCGCGGCAACGGCAAGCTCGCCATGTCCATGGGGCTCGGCGTGGTCGGCTCGGTCTACACGAACAAGTCGCCGTCGTCGCTGCAGGACACCACCGCGATCGCGAAGCTGACCGAAGAGGCCGACATCGTCGTGGTGAGCAAGGACTCGCCGTACCAGACGATCCAGCAGCTGGTCGAGGCGTGGCGGGCCGATCCGGGCAGCGTGCCGGTCGGCGGCGGCTCGGCCCCCGGCGGGCCGGATCACCTGGCGCCGATGCTGATGGCGCAGGCCGCCGGGATCCCGCCGTCGCGGGTCAACTACATCCCGTTCGACGGCGGCGGCGAGCTGATGGCGTCCGTGCTCGGCGGCAAGGTCGGCTTCGGTGTTTCCGGCATCGGCGAGACCCGCGACCAGATCGCCTCCGGTGCGCTGCGGGCGCTCGCGGTGACCAGCCCGCAACGGGTGCCGGGCATCGACGCGCCCACGCTGAAGGAGTCCGGTGTGGACGTCTCGTTCACCAACTGGCGCGGCATCGTCGCACCGCCGGGACTGTCCGACAGCGACAAGGATCGTCTCATCGGGTTGTTCACGCGCCTGCAGGACACCCCGCAGTGGCGGGACGCCTTGCAGCGCAACGGGTGGACGCCCGCGTTCCAGCCCGGTGACGACTTCGCCGCGTTCCTGAAGGCCGAGAACGACCGGGTGGCCGCGGTGCTGAAGGAGCTGGGGCTGGCATGAGCGTGATCGAGAAGGAGACGCCCGCCACGCCGAAGTCCTGGTGGCGCGCGCACTCCGAGCTGGGTGTCTGCGTGTTCCTGTTCGCCGTCGGGGTGCTGGTGCTCGTCGACGCGCTCAGCATCCCGACCGATTTCACGCAGCGCGGGCCGGTCGGCCCGAAGGCGGTGCCGATCCTCGTCGGCTCGCTGCTGCTGCTCGTGTCGCTGCTGCTGGCGCGGGACGTGCTGCGCGGCGGCCGCGGCGAGGCCGCGGCGGGGGAGGACGTCGACCTCGACGCCCCCGCCGACTGGCGCACGGTGCTGCTGCTGTCGGGAGCGTTCCTGGCCAACGCGGCGCTGATCGACACGCTCGGGTTCCCGCTGTCGTCGGCGATCATGTTCTGGGGCGCGGCCTACGCCCTGGGCAGCCGCCACCTGGTGCGGGATCCGCTGATCGCGGCCGGCGTCTCGCTGGTCACCTGGTTCGTGTTCACGGTGCTGCTGGGCGTTCCGCTGCCCGGCGGCCCGCTGATGGGGGTGCTGTAGCTGATGGACCTGTCCAACCTGTGGGCGGGCTTCGGCACCGCGCTGACCCCGTCACACCTGATGTTCGCCGCGATCGGTGTCCTGCTGGGCACCGCGATCGGCGTGCTGCCGGGCATCGGACCGGCGATGGCGGTGGCCCTGCTGCTGCCGGTGACCTACGGCCTCGACCCGACCGCGGCGTTCATCATGTTCGCCGGCATCTACTACGGCGGCATGTTCGGCGGCTCGACCACGTCGATCCTGCTGAACACGCCGGGGGAGAGCGCGGCGGTGGTCACCGCGATCGAGGGCAATCCCATGGCGCGCAAGGGCCGCGGCCCGCAGGCGCTGGCCGCGGCGGCGATCGGGCACTTCACCGGCGGCATCCTCGGCACGATCGCGCTGGTGCTGCTCGCACCGCTGATCGCCGGCCTGGCCGTGGACATCGGCGCGCCGGACTACTTCGCGATCATGGTGTTGTCGTTCGTCGCGGTCACCTCGGTGCTGGGCAAGTCCCGGGTCCGCGGGTACGCGTCGCTGCTCATCGGGTTGACGATCGGCCTGGTCGGGCTCGACGAGATGACCGGGCAGTCGCGGCTGACGTTCGGTGCGCTGCACCTGGCGGACGGCATCGACGTGGTGATCGTCGCGGTCGGACTGTTCGCCGTCGGCGAGTCGCTGTGGGTCGCGGCGCACCTGCGCCACAACCAGTCCGAGGCGATCCCGGTCGGGCGGCCCTGGCTGTCCCGGTCGGACCTGCGGCGGACGTGGAAGCCGTGGCTGCGCGGGCCGGTGATCGGGTTCCCGTTCGGCGCGATCCCGGCCGGTGGCGCGGAAATCCCGACGTTCCTGTCGTACGTGACCGAGAAGCGCCTGTCGCGCCGGCCGGAGGAGTTCGGCAAGGGTGCGATCGAGGGCGTCGCCGGCCCGGAGTCGACGGCGAGCGCGTCGGCGGCGGGCACGCTGGTGTCGATGCTGACGCTGGGCCTGCCGACCACGGCGGTCGCCGCGGTGATGCTGGCGGCGTTCCAGCAGTACGGCATCCAGCCCGGGCCGCTGCTGTTCCAGCGCGAGTCCGCGCTGGTGTGGGCGCTGATCGCGAGCCTGTTCATCGGGCTGGTGCTGTTGCTGCTGATCAACCTGCCGATGGCGCCGGTGTGGGCGAAGCTGCTGCGGATCCCGCGGCCGTACCTGTACGCCGGGATCCTGTTCTTCGCCAGCGTCGGGGCCTACGCGGTCAGCGGGTCGGTGATCGACCTGATCCTGCTCTACGTGATCGGTGTGATCGGGTTCGCCATGCGGCGCTTCGGGTTGCCGGTGCTGCCCGCGATCATCGGGGTGATCCTCGGCCCGGCGGCGGAGCAGCAGATGCGGCGGGCGCTGCAGATCAGCGACGGCGACCTGACCGGGCTGGTGAACTCGCCGCTGGCGATCGCGGTGTACGTGCTGGTGGCGGCGCTGCTGGCGTGGCCACTGGCGCGCAAGCTGGTGCGGCGCAAGGAACCGGCGAAGGTGTGAGTGCGAAGAGGGCGGCCGCGGGTGGATGCGGCCGCCCTCTTCCTTTGTCAGCTGTGGTTGTGCCCCGGCGGTGCACCGGGGAGCGGCTTGACGATGAGCGCGTCGTCGGGGACGCGCTCGCCGGACGGGTTCGGCGTGAAGACGGCTTCGGCCACTTCCGCGCGACCCGCTCGGCGGCGGTGAAGCAGGGTGCGTCCCGCCACGACGCCACGGCGGTGATGGTGGTGTCCGGGAGTGCCCCGGTGCGGATGGCTGCTGCACGTGGCGCCGATCGCACCCACCTCGGGGACGAAGCGGGCGGGCCGGGCAGGAGCGAGCGGAGTGCGGTCGTGGTCATCGGTTCCCTTCCCGAGGGTTGTGAAAAGTCAGACGACGTGGCGGGCCGAAATGTGAGGTGCCAGATCTTGTGGTCACCGCCAGGTCATTCTGGGGCACTCATGACCCATAATGACAAACACGTTACCTGTTTTGGTGCGTCAGACTGCTATACTGAGTCGGTGACGAGCGCAACTGGAGTCCGTGGCCGTACGCGGCGTGCGATCCTCGCCGCCGCCGCGTCCGTGCTGTCGCGTCGGCGTGATGCCTCCCTCGCGGACATCGCAGCGGCGGCGGACGTCGGTCGCAGTACCGTTCAGCGGTACTTCCCGGACCGCGACACGCTGGTGTCCGAGGTCATCGCGGACTGCCTGCGGCTGCTCGATGAAGCGCTGAAGGACGCGCGGATCGAGCAAGGGCCGGCTCGGGATGCGTTGCGCCGGCTGGTGACCGCCATGCTCGACGTCGGGGATCAGGTGTTGTTCCTGTACGGCGACGCGCGGATCCGCGAGGTGATCGCGGTCCAGGACGAACCGGATCCGGCGGCCGAGGAAGTCGATCGCCTGATCAGGCGTGGCCAGGCCGAGGGCATTTTGGACGCCGAGGTGAGCTGTGACTGGATCGAACACGTGCTGTGGGCTCATGTGGCTGCGGGGTGCACGGCGATCAGCGAGGGGAAGCTGCCGCGCCACGGCGCTTCCGAGTGGGTTATCCGCACGCTGGAGAACGGCATCGGGGCTCGACACGCGGCCCCGGCCGATGTTTCGAAGGGTGATGATTCATGACCATTCTGGTGACCGGAGCGACCGGCAACGTCGGGCGGAACGTCGTCCGGCAGCTCGCCGACCGGGGGCACGATGTGCGAGCCCTGACCCGCAGCCCGCGGCCGGGGATGTTCCCCGCGGGGATCCAGGTCTGCGAAGGCGATCTCACCCGCCCGGAGACCATGCGGGAGGCGCTGACGGACGTCACGGCGCTCTTTCTCTTTCCCGTGGCGGCGACCGCCGAGGAGGTGGTCGGCATGGCGAGAACGGCGGGAGTGCAGCGCATCGTGGTGCTGTCGTCGGGTGCGGTCACGACGGGCTTCGACACCGACTTCCACCTGCCGGTGGAGCGGGCTGCCGAAGCCTCCGGGCTGGAGTGGACGCATGTGCGGCCAGGTGAGTTCGCGATGAACAAGCTGGCTCTGTGGGGCCCGTCCATCCGCGCGGAGCGGGTGGTGCGCGACCCGCTCCCGGACGCCGCGTGGTTCCCGGTACATGAGCAGGACATCGCGGACGTGGCTGTCCTCGCGCTGACCGAGGACGGCCATGCCGGCCAGGCGTACACGCTCAACGGCCCCGAGCTGCTCACCCGCCGGCGCCAGGTGGAACTCATCGCCCAGGCGTTGGGGGAGGAGATCCGCTTCGAAGTGGTGACTCCACAGCAGGCCCGCGAGATCTACCTCGCGCAAGGCGGTTTCGCGGCGGAGAACGCCGACTTCCTGCTCGGTTTCGAGGACTACGGAGGCGACGAGTCGGACCCCGCGGAGATCGAGGCGTTCGATCCCTCGTCCCTCGGCCCCATGCCCACGGCCGAGGCCGTCACGGGAAGACCTGCCCGCACGTTCGCGCAGTGGGCCGGCGACCACGCCGCCGATTTCCGCTGACGTTGCCAACGGCAAGGTCGAACGTTTCCCCCTGCTCGACCGGGCGTGCACCTCGGAAAGCAACGACCCCAGCAGTTCCGTGCGATACCGCGTACCGCGGCCTCGTCGACCCGGCCACCCAGCCCATCTGGCTTTGAGCGCGCTAGGGGCGTAGCCGGGCGACCTTGCCGATTTCGAGCGCGACGTGCACCTCGCCGTCGGGTGTGCGGGTCAGGCCGTGGGGTTCGGAGCCCCGCGGTGGGCAGCGGGTGGTGCTCGAACTCGCCGTCGGCGGTCACGTGACCGATCCGGCCCGCGCCCCATTCGGTGAACCAGCAACCGCTTTCCCCGTCCGGGACGATCGCGTGCGGGCGGGCTTCGCGATCCGGCAGCGGGAATTCGGTGATCTCGCCGTCCGGGGTGAGGCGGCCGATCTGGCCGGCGCCGATCTCGACGAACCACACCGCGTGATCGTCGGCGGTGATGCCGACCGGCGCGGCCTTCTCGGTGGGCAGGGCGAAGTGGGTGACCCCGCCGTCGGTGGTGAGACGCGTGATGGTGTCGGCCTGGTTGAGGGTCACCCACAGGGCGCCGTCGGGGCCGGTGACGATCGTGGACGGGTAGGAACCGCTCGTGCCCAGGGGGAATTCGGTGAGTTCGCCGTCGTCGAGGCGGCCGATGCGGTCGGTGTTCATCTCGGTGAACCACAGCGCGCCGTCCGGGCCGGCGGTGATCCCGTACGGCCCGCAGTCCGCGGGGAGCTCGACGGAGGTCGCGGTGCCGTCGGTGGTGATCCGGCCGATGCGGTGGTCGCGCAAGCGGCTGAACCACAGCGCGCCGTCCGGGCCGGGGGTGATGACGGCCGGGCCGCATCCGGGGTCGAGGTCGAAAAGCGTGGTGTCGTCGGCGATCCGCGCGATGTGACCACTGTGGACCAGCGTGACCCACAGGGCGCCGTCCGGGCCGGCGGTGATCCCGTAGGGGCCCTTGCCCGGGGCGGGGTGTTCCTCGATCTGCACGCGTTGCCTCCTTAACGCGACGGTTGTCGCGCTAAGATGCTGGCATGACCGACTCGGCATCCGCAAGTGGTTTGCGCCGGCCCGGTGGCCGCACCGCCCGCACTCGTGCGCGGGTGCTCGACGCCGTGACGTCCCTGCTGGTCGAGGCGGGGTTCGACGGGCTGAGCATCGACGCGGTCGCGGAGCGGTCGGGGGTGCACCGGGCCACGGTGTACCGGCGGTGGCGGGACGTGGGCGGGCTGCTGGCGGACGTGTTCGACGCGGCCGCGGGGGACGACTGGGCGCCGGCGGACACGGGTTCGCTGGTCGGTGACCTGGTGGCGCTGAACCGGGAGGTCTTCGCGTCGTTGCGGGAGTGGTCGTCGGTTACGCGGGCGTTGATCGCGGCGTCGTTCCGGTCCGCGCCGGCCGCGGCGGCGTTGCAGGCGTTCTGGCGGGACCGGTACCGGCGGTGCGAAGTGGTGGTCTCGCGCGCGCGGGCGCGTGGCGAGATCGCGGGCCCGGTGGACGCCCAGCGGCTGCTGGTGGCCGCGACGGCGCCGCTTTACCACCGGCTCGTCCTGATGGGTGAATCGCCGCGGGAGGAATTGGCCGAACAGGCCGCGCGGGACGCGGCCTGCTCGGTCTCACCGTTTTTGACGGCCTCCGGTCACCAGGCTCGTCCGACGGTGTAGGAGCTGGTCCAGATGTTCTGCAGGCGGACCACGTCGCCGGATTCGGGGGCGGCCCAGATCTTGTTGTTCCCGGCGTAGATCCCCACGTGGTAGACCTTGCCGCGGCTGGCGAAGAACACCAGGTCACCGGGTCGCATGTCCGATTTGGACACGCTGCGCACGGCGGCCCGCTGGGCGCGGGAGGTGCGGGGCAGATCGATTCCGACCTGCTTGTGGGCGTACTGCGTCAGTCCCGAGCAGTCGAACCCGCCCGGAGCCTCGCCGCCCGTCCGATAAGGACTCCCGGCCTGCCGCGCGGCAGCCTGCACGATGCGATCACCGGTGGAGAGCTGGGCCGCGCCGGCGGGCGCGGTGAGCCCCAGCAGGGCCGCGGTCGCGACGGCGCAGGTGATCGGGAACGTGATCATCCTGCGTATTCGAGTGGGCACGGTATGAACCCCTCCTTCAGTCCTTGAAGGCATTTCGGTTCTTCTCTGGAACTGACTCACCGGCCGGAGCCAGAACCAGCAGCCGATTTCCCAGGGGCCCGATCACGAAACGATATACGCCCGAAGTGGTGAATTAAAACACCATCCACTTGCGGGGTGGCTTGGTTCTGTTTCTCGGGGTTGCTTTCCGTGGCGGGCTTGTCACGGTCAGCTTGGGGTGGGCGGCTGATGGAGCACTCACAGCCGCGCGAGTGGACAGTTGGTGGCCGCGTGAGTGGCCCGGTGGTGGCTGTGCGAGCGGCCTGTTGGTGCTCCGCGCGAGTGGTCCGCTGGCGGCTGTGCGAGTGGACCGGTGGTGGCCGCGCGAGTGGGCCGGTGGTGGCCGTGTGGATGGGCGGGTCGTGATCGTGTGAGTGGGCCGGTCGTGGCCATGTGAAACGGCCACCCGTGGCCCCCACGAGCGGACCGTTCGTGCCGAAACGTGAAGGCGAGTGCGCACCTCGTGGCCCCCGAGGGGATCGTTCGTCCCCCACGAGTGGACGCCTCGTGAGGTGATCAGTGGCCCTCTCGTCGGCAAAACGCGACGACTGGACCAGTGGTGACAGCACGACTGGACCATCCATGCACCGATCGCCAGGCGGTCACCACCAGGCGCAGGCCCATCGCCACGAACAGCCCGCCTCCCCGGACAGCAACCAAACCCCTCAAACCCGCGCCGGTTCGAAGCGCACCAGTAGTCCGGGTCGTGCCTGGGCCGCTTTGTCGACATCCTCCGTCACCACCACCGCGATCACCGGGTAGCCGCCCGTCACCGGGTGGTCGGCGAGGAACAGCGTCGGCTTGCCGGACGGCGGTACCTGCACCGCCCCGGTGACCATCCCCTCGCTCACCAGCTCGCCGTGTCGCGCGCGCGGCAGCACCGGGCCCTCCAACCGAATGCCGATCCGGTTGCTCTCCGACGTCACCGCGTACGGCTGTGCCAGCAGCGTCCGCAACGCCGACTCCGTGAACCAATCGTCCCGCGGGCCGGGCAGGATTCGCAGCGCCAGTTCGTCCGACGGGGGCGCCGCCACGGGCGTGAAGCGCGGCGGCGCCGGCGACGCGACAGCCGCACCCAGTGGCAGCACCATCCCCCGCCGCAAGGGATCCGGGCCCAGGCCGGACAACAGATCAGTCGCCCGGGAGCCGAGTACCGGCTCCACCGCGATGCCGCCCCGCACCGCCACATAGCTGCGCATCCCGGTCGCCGGCCAGCCCAGCCGGAACTCGGCCCCGGCGGGCACCCGCAGCGCCGCGTTCATCGGCGCGCCCATCCGGTCGATCGTGATCGGGCACGGCGCGCCGGTCACCGCGATCGTCACCTCGGCGGTGGCCCGCGCCGCGAACCCGCCGAAGGTCACCTCGATCGCGGCCGCACCCTCACCGTTGCCCGCCAAGCGGTTCGCCAACCGCAGCGAGGCCCGGTCGGCGGCGCCGGACTCCGTCACGCCGATGTCGGCGTACCCGGGCCGGCCCAGGTCCTGCACGGTCGACAACGGACCGCTGTCGACGACCTCGAGCACGGCGGCCATGACAACTCCGATTCGTTTCGGGTGCCGTGACCGTACTGATTGTTGAACGATCCTGCAAGAGGAATCTGTGACTGAACAGCCCGAAATGTCAAAAACCGAACGGGTCGTCCTGTCTCCGCGAAGCCGGACGGCACCGCGGGCACGGCGCCTCCCGCGAGGTGATCAGCCCGGTCGCCGGATCGACGTCGGTCTCCAGGATCCAGCCGCCCGAGTCCCCGCACGTCCGGCAGAGGGTGCTCGTCTCAGCCATGTCAGCCTGCCCGTCTTCCCCCTCGATGGTCGTTGCCCCACCGAGTGTGCGCCGTCGCACTGGCGGATCGGCGGCACCAGCCTGACCGTCCCGCGAGATCGAATCCGCAGGTCAGCGGGCCCGGTACGGCGGCACCACTGCGGTGCTGCGGAAGTCCACAACGGACTCAGGAGACGTAGGCCTGCAGCCGCGCGGTGCGGGATTCCTCGCGCAGTTTGCCCAGCGTGCGCCGCTCGATCTGGCGGATCCGCTCCCGCGTGACGCCCAGCTCGCGGCCGACCTCCTCGAGCGTGCGCTGGCGGCCGTCGTCCAGACCGCAGCGCAGCCGGATCACCTGCTGCTCCCGCGGTTTCAGCGTGGACAGCAGCTCGTCGATCTCCCGCCGCAACACGTGGTACGACGCGGGCACCCCGGGCCGCCCCGGGTGGCACAGCAGATCCGCGAGCACGCTGCTGCCGTCCGTGCCGACGGTCTGGTCCAGGCTGATCGGCTCCTCGTTGTAGGAGAGCAGCTCGATCACCTGGAACGGCGTCAGGCTCAGCTCCGCGGCGATGTCCGCGTGCCCCGGCTCCCGGCCCAGCCGCGTGGCCAGCTCACGCCGCGCGGCCAGGACCCGGTTGACCTGCTCGGCCAGGTGCACCGGGATGCGGATGGTGCGGGACTGGTCGGCCAGCGCGCGGCTGATCGCCTGCCGGATCCACCACGTGGCGTAGGTGGAGAACTTGAACCCGGGCGTGTAGTCGTACTTCTCCACGGCCCGGATCAGCCCGAGGTTGCCCTCCTGGATCAGGTCCAGCAGCGACATGCCGCGGCCGGTGTAGCGCTTGGCGATGCTCACCACCAGCCGCAGGTTCGCCTCCAGCAGGCGGTTCTTGGCCTCCCGGCCCTCCTCGGCGATCGTGCGCAGGTCGGCGTGCCGTTGCGGGTCGAGCACCCGCGTGGTCGCGAGCACGTGCTGGGCGTAGAGCCCGGCCTCGATCCGCTTGGCGAGCGTGACCTCCTCCTCGAGGGTCAGGAGGTCGGTCCGGCTGATGCCGTTGAGGTACGCCCGGACCGGATCGGCCGGCTCGAAGAGCGGTGGGGTCACCTGCCGTTGCCTCCGACGAGCCAGGGGAGTCTGGTACGCCTAACAGAGTGGCCGACCGCCCTGGCACGGAACCGACAGCCCGGCGAGGTGCGTCGAAGGGAAAAAGGCCAGGTCATGGGAAACCCGGCCGCGCGCGAGTGCGGTACGGTGCGGGTCGGCTACGGGTCCGCCGTGAGCGCCGCGGATTTTCGTGCGGTGATCATGGCCGGGTCCGGCGATATCGTTGGCTGGTGGAAGGGGCTCCGCAGGTGATCACGACTGGCCAGCAGCCGCAGGCCGCCGCGCAGTTCGACGCGCGCGGCGGCGGCTCCGCCGAGCTGCGCGCCCAGGCCAGGGGCCAGGCGTGGTTCCGGCCCGTGCGTGGCCGCGGGCGGCTCGGCGTGGTGAGCCTGGCCCGGCTGCTGGCGTTCGAGATCGTGCTCGTGGTCGTCGCCGCGGTCGGCGTGCAGGAACTGTGGGCGCTGATCGCCGCGGGCGTCATCGGGCTCGCGGTGATCGTCGGCATGTTCGGCCGCTCGAAGGGCCGCTGGTGGACCGAGAGCCTGATGCTGTGGATGGGTTTCCGGTCGCGCCGCGGCACCTCGGGCGAGAAGCGGGACGACCCGCGGCTGACCGCGCTGTGCGAGCTGGCGCCGGACCTGGTCGTCGAGGACATCGACGGGCCGGGCGAGGGCAAGCTGGGCATGGGCAGCGACGAGGCGGGCTGGTTCGCCGTGCTGGAGGTGACCGGGGGCGCGGACGTGGCGACCCCGCCGGTGCCGCTGGCCGCGCTGGCCCGCACCGCCGCCGAGGCCGAGCAGGCCGGCGTGGTGATGCAGGTCGTGACGCACTCGGTGCCCGGACGCGAGCCGGGCACCCGGGACCGCGCCCTGTGGGTCGCGGTGCGGCTGGACGCCCGGGCCGTGGCCGAGTCGATGATCGACTCGCCGGGCGGGCGCCTGGACGTGCCCGCCGTGCTGGCCGAGATCACCCGCCGCGCCGAGCGGGTGCTGCGGCGGCGCGGGCTGCGGGCGCGGATGCTGACCGCGGACGAGGTCGTCGACGCGCTCGCCCGCTCCTGCGACCTGCTCCCCGGCGGCGGTCCGGCGCGCGTGCACGAGGCCTGGGAGTCGTGGCACTCCGCGCGCCTGACGCACGGGTGCTTCTGGATCCAGTCGTGGCCCGAGCCCGACCGCGGCACCAACCTGCTCGCCGCGCTGGCCGAGCTGCCCGCGGACCTGGTCAGCATCGCGCTGCTGCTGGAGCCCTCCTTCGACGGGACCACCCTGCGCTGCCTGGTCCGGGTGGCGGCCACGGCGCAGCGGTATCCGCAGGTGTGCGACCTGGTGCAGACGCTGGCCGGGCGCAACGGCGCCCGGGTGTCCCGTTTGGACGGTCAGCACGGCCCGGCCGTGTATGCTTCGGCACCGAGCGGGGGAGGTGCACGATGAACGCCGGACAGTACCCGCCGTCGCGGCCTCAGCCGCCCGCGCAGGCGATGCCGCGGCCCATGATGCCGCCGGCGCAGGCCCAGCCCGGACCGCCGCCGGTGCAGCAGCAGCACGCGCCGATGCCGCCCGGACAGGCCGTGCTCGGCGCGCCGGCCGTGCCGCAGGCGCCCGCCGTGGTCAACGTGCCCGCCCCGGCGCAGACGCAGCAGCAGGGTTCCGCCGAAGCCGCGGCCGCCGCGACGACGGTCGAGGTCGCGCGGCCCGCGCTGGCGGTCGGCGTGCCCACGCCGATGCCGCCCCAGCCGCCCGGCCCCGGCCCCGCCGGTCCCGCGGCCGGCGCCGCGCGCGAGCACCGCGACTGGCGCACGCGACGGCACCGCTCGATCCCGCGGCTGCGGATCGGCGCGCACCACGCCTCCGACGCGGCGCTGGAGTTGCTGCAGGTGTCCGCGTCGTCGGTCGGGCTGCCGCTGGGGCGGGACCAGAACGGGTTCCCGGTGGCGCTGACGTTGTTCCGGCCGGAGCCGGTGTCGGTGAGCCTGATCGGCGGCGCCTGGGCGGCGCGGCTGATGGCGTTCCGCGCGCTGCGGGCCGGGGCGCGGCTGCTGGTGTTCTCGCAGCACCCGGCGGACTGGGTCCAGCTGGGACAGTCGGCGACCGGGCGGACCGACCGGGTCGCGGTGCTGGCGCCGGGTTCGCCGCCCGCGGTCACCGCCAGTGCCGACGCGCCGGTGCTGTGCCTGCACGACGCGCCCCAGTCGCAGAGCGAGCCGGAGGCGTGGCAGACGAGGGTGCTGCTGCACCGGCGGCTCACGCCCGAGCGGGTGGGCGCCGTGCCGGGCTCGGACCTGGTGCTGATGCAGCGGCTCACGCCCAACGAGGCCTCACTGCTCGCCCCGGCGCTCCGGCTGACCCAGCGGACGTCGCAGCAGTTGCAGATGCTGCGGGACGACATGCTGGCCGTGCTCGCGGGGGAGACCAACCACTACGTGTGGGTGGACCCGGCGCCGGCCGAGCGGGCACGCCTGGGACGGCCCGGGCGGTTCTGACTCCGGGCGCGGGAAGGCCGAACCGCCTGCCGGTCTTCCCGCGCCCGGTCCGTCCGCCGCGTGCGTTCGCGGCCGGATGTTCCGGTTCTCGGGCAGTGCAGTGCGGCCGCACTCCACCCCCAGGAGAGTGCGACCGCGCTGCTCCCCGGAAGGGTGATCGCCGCCTGAAGGGGCGCAACTCGTCGTCCGGTGCGCCGGTCCGCAATGGATCCGGCGCACCGGACAGCGGTTCAGTTCCGTCCGTCCAGAGCGGACGGTTCCGCGGGCCGGTACCGCCTCTCCCGCTCCCCGGTCGCGACGACGGGGCCACCCGGCGTCGCGACCTCGAAGACGGCCTCGTCGGTGACCGGCGCCTTCTCGTCCTTCCGGACGACACGCTGGGCGCGATCGGCGTGCACGACCGGCCTGGCGTGCCGGTCCGGAGCCGTGACCACCGGCACCGGCGCCTGCAGGAAGTCCGGGATCTCCCCGGCGGAACCGGCGACGTACTCCTGCGCCGAGTACCGCCCGTCGAACACCGGCGTCGTGCTCACCGGCAGGTTCGCGACGAACTCCGACTGCTTGCGGTCGCCCTGCGTCTTCCGGCGCTTGCGTTCGGCCTGCCACTCGCTGAACGTCTTGGCCGGCGCCTTGCGGTGCGGGTTGGACAGCACCGGCGGCGCGCCCACGCCCGGCGGCAAGCCTTCGCGGGTCCCGCTGGGTGCTTCCTTCGCGCTGCCACCGCGCTTGCTGTCGTTGTTGAGCACCGGCGCGGTCGACGGTGGCGGCTGGAAGGCCGGCGGCCGCTCGGACAGGTCGCTCATCAGCGGTGCGCCGGGCCGCCGACCCGTCTGGACGTCGCGGCCGTTCGGTGCCTGGCCGCCCGGCGGAAGCGGCGGGGCCGAGCCCGCGTTCGGGCCCATCGCCGACTCCGCGCCCGGCGGTACGGGCGGCGCCGACTGCACGGCCTGCCGGAACGCCGAGCTGGCTGCCAGGCTCAGGTGCTCGTCGAAGGGCAGCGCGGTGTCGAACGTGGGCGCGCCGGGCTGGTTGCCGCCCGGCTCCTTGCTCTGCGGTTGCTGCGGCACCTGACCGCCCGGCGGCGGGGTGATCGTGCCCGGCGGGTACGGGCTGCTGTTCTGGCCGAACGACGGCGGGGCGCCCGGAGCGGTCCCCGGGGTGGGGGTCGACGTGGTGTTCAGGCCGAGCGTCGACGGGACGTTGTTCGGGGCCTTGCCGGAGAACAGGTTGGGAGTGGCGCCGTTGTTGCCGAACGAGGGCGCGGCCGGCGCCTTGCCGCCGCCGAACCCGTTCGTGAACATCGGGGCCGCGCCGGCGAGGCCGAGCAGAGCCGGATTGATGCCGGGCGCGTTCCCGGGCGGCGGCGTGCTCGTGAGCCCGTCCGGCGGTGTCGGCGCGGTCGGGGCGGGACCGGGCGGCGTCGGCGCGACCGGCGCCGGGCCGGGGGGCGCTGTCGGCGCCTGGTTGCCGTTGAAAGCCGGGTTGTCCGTGGGCGCGTTGTTCCCGTTGAAGGCGGGCGAGTCGCCCGGGGCCTTCGGCGCGTCACCGGGTGCGTTGGGCGCGTTCCCGGGCGCATCGGGGGCACCGCCCGGAGGGGCGCTCGGCGCGCCACCCGGCGGTGTGCCGGGCGCGCCGGGCGCGCCGATCGTCGGCGGACGCGGCGCGCCGGTCGCCTCCGGGTGCAGGATCGCGTTGAGGAGCTCGATTTTCGGCGCGTGCGCGGACTGCAGCTTGTAGATGTAGGGCGCGTACTGGCCCGCGATCGTCTCGGCGAGTTCGCGCGCGTCCTTGTCGTACTTCTCGGTGACCTTGTTGCCCGCTTCGAGCTTGTCCTGCGCGTTGCCGGGCTTGGTGCCGACCTTCGCCTCGTAGAACGCGCCCATGTCGTGGGTCGCGTTCTCCATCGCGTCCTTCTTCTCGGCCTTGTAGTCGTCGTACAGGGCCTGCATCTTGGCCTGTGCCTCGTACATCGTGTTCGACAGGCCGTACAACGCGGTGCTGTTCCGCAGCGCGGCGTCCTGCCACTCGCGCAGGTGCGCCAGCACCATGCCGACCTTGGCGAGGAAGACCTGTTTGGCGGCGGGGGACTTCCAGTGGTCGGCCAGCGTCTGGGTCTGCTCGCGCAGGTTGTCGGCGACGGTTTGGAGCGCCAGCTGGACGTTGCCCCACTGCCGGGCGCGGTCGGCGGTGGTGCCCGGCTGCTCGCCCTTGACGATGGCGAGGTAGAGCGACTCGATGCCCTCCGTGGAGAAGTCGTAGTTCTTGCAGACCGCGGGAGGCGAATCCTTACCGATGTCGTAGTAGCCCCCACCGACACCGGTGCCGATCTTGCTCAGGTCGTAACCGAAGTAGTCGTCGCCCATGCTCGTCACTACCCCCCTGGTATCGAGCGTCGTGCCTGGTCGAGTTCGGGATGGCCCTGCCGCACATCGGCGCCGGTCGGCAGGTCGTGCTGGGCGCCGACCGTCCGCTGGTCGGTTTTCGTGGGGACCTTCTCGTCCCTGTTGCCGTCCCGGTCGACGTCGTTGACGTCCTTCTGCATCGACTCGCTGTAGTACTGGCGGGAGTGCGTGCCGTCCTGGTGGTTGTACGTGACCACGTGCTGGCTCTTGGCGGGGGCGTCGGACTTGACGGGCTTGCCGTCCTTGTCGTAGCTCTGCGACGTCGTGACCTGGTGGACGACGTTGGGGTCCGAGTCCGTGTCGTGCTTCGTCGTGCGGCGTGTCTCCCCGGCCGGCGCACCGTTGTGATAGGCGGTGGTGACCGTCGTGGTCTCGTGGTCGCCCTTGGTCGAGGTGATCATGTACTGGCGGTTGCCGTTCTTGTCGTCCAGGTACTCGGTGGTCACGTTGCCGTTGGTCTGGACGGTGCGGATGCCGCCATCGGGAGTCCGGAACGTGGTGATCGTCATGTTGCCGACGACGATCTGGTTGAGCTGCTCGTCCTTCCCGGTCTGTGTCACCCCGGTGCCGGCCGGTGGCGTCAGGTACTCCGCGACGGTCTTCTTCTCGTCCAGCCAGGACGGGACGCCTTCCGGCTTCTTGGCGCCGTCCATCCGGAAGGCCCACTGGAGGACTTCGAGCATCGCGGAGTTGCCGCCGTCCATGTTCTCGAAGAAGTCGCCGAAGATGTAGCCGACGGACTCGAGGACCTTGACGTTCTGGTGCGCGTCGGGCATGAACATCCCGAGTTCCTGCGCGTTGCGGTCGGCGAAGGCCTGCATGTCCTGGCCCGGCTCGAACATCGTGGACATCAGCATGTCCTTGCCGCCGGGCCCCTGCAGCGCCGACTGGGCCGACATCATGTCGCTGTTCAGGTCGGCGGCGATCAGGCCGAGGTTCTTGGCGTAGTTGCGGAAGTTCGTCGGATCCAGCTCGAGCTCGGCACCTTTGGCAGCCCACTCGGCGGATGGGACGGTGCCCGGTTCGTCCGGTATCGGTGCCACGATGTCCCTCCCAAACGTCGTGAAGCCCAGGCCGGGTGGCGGGGGCCCGCCGGGGGTAGGGGTCGGCGGCCCCCCGCTTCCCTAGCTAACCACCTCGAGTCAACTCCGGTGGATCACTGTCTCAGGCCTGTGGAGGCAGCTCGGCGAGCTGCACCAGCCGCGCACCCCCGCTGCGGGTGATCAGCCAGCCACGTCCCGGCGGCAGCTTCTGCGGCCGGATGTTGCCCAGCAGCGGACCCTCCTCGCGGTTGCCCGACATCAGGATCCCCGGCGAGGCCAGGTCCCGGATCCGGGCGATGACCGGGTCGAACATCGCCCGCGCGGCGCCACCGCTGCGACGGGTGACCACCAGGTGGAGGCCGATGTCGCGGCCCTGCGTCATGTACTCCAGCAGCGGTGCGAGCGGGTTGTCGTGCGGGTTCGGGGCGACCAGGTCGTAGTCGTCGACCAGGATGAACAGTTCCGGGCCGCTCCACCAGCTGCGGGAACGGAGCTGTTCCGGCGTGATGTCACCTCCCGGCAGTCGCTTCTGCATCGCGTCGATGGTCAGACGCACCATTTCCTGAACGGTTCCGCTCGCGGTCGCATAACCGATCAAGTACTCGTCCGGGATCAGGCCGAGCAGGCTCCGCCGGAAGTCGATGAGGGCGATCTGAGCCTGGTCGGGCGTGTACCGGGCCATGATGCTCGTGGCCAGCGCCCGCAGGAACGTGCTCTTGCCGGATTCGACGTCGCCGAACAGCACCAGGTGCGGTTCGGCGGTGAAGTCCAGGCCCACCGGCTGCAGGTCGGCCTCGGAGATCCCGATCGGGATGCCGTTCTCGTCCGGCGCGGGCAGCGCCGAGTAGGGCAGCATCGGCGGGAGCAGCCGGACCCGCGGCGCGGCGGGGCCGGGCCAGGCGGCGTTCACCGACGCGACGAAGTGCTGGACGCCGTCGGCGAGGTCGTCCGCGGTCTCCTTGCCGTCCACCCGCGGGACGGCCGACAGGAAGTGCGCGCCGTCCGGCGACAGACCACGCCCGGGCGCCTGTTCCGGGACACCCGCGGCCTGCCGCCGCCCGATCACCGAGTCCACCGGGTCGCCCAGGCGCAGCTCGAGCCTGCTGCCGAACATGTCGCGCAGGTTCATCCGCAGGTCCATCCAGCGGTTGGCGGTCGCGATCACGTGCACGCCGAACGCGAGGCCGCGGTTGACCACCTCGGCGATGTCGGCCTCCAGGTCCTCGAACTCCGCGCGCAGGGTGCCCCAGCCGTCCACCACGAGGAACAGGTCGCCGAACCGGTCCTCCGGGAACCGGCCCTCGCGGCGCAGCTTGCGGTAGGTCGCCATGCTGTCGATGCCCTGCTCGGCGAACCGCTGCTCCCGCTCGGCGATCAGGGTGCGGGCCTCCGCGACGCTGCGCCGCACGCGGTCGACCTCGCGCCGGGTCGCGACCCCGCCGACGTGCGCCAGGTCGCGCAACGCGGTCAGACCGCCACCGCCGAAGTCGAGGCAGAAGAACTGCACCTCGGACGGGGTGTGGGTGAGGGCGAGGCTCGCGATCACCGCGCGGACCGCGGTGCTCTTGCCGCTGTGCGGGCCACCCACGATCGCGAGGTTGCCGCCCGCGCCCGACAGGTCCAGCCAGCACACGTCGCGGCGCTGGTCGGCGGGCCGGTCGATGATGCCGGCCGCCGCCCGCAGCGCGCCGCGGTGCTCCCGGATCCCGGTGGTCAGGCCGCGCTCGGGATCGGTGACCAGCGGTTCCAGCAGCTTGTCCAGCGTCGGCGGCTCGTTCAGCGGCGGCAGCCACACCTGGTGCGCCGGCACGCCCTGCCCCTCCAGCCGCTCGACCAGCACGTCCATCAGCGTCTCGCCCAGGTCGTCGGCCTCGGCGGGCTTCGGCTGCTCCACCGGTTTCTCCGCCAGCCGCGGGCGCAGGTAGGCGGTCGAGTAGTCCTGCACCGGGTCGATCTGGCGGCCCTCGTCGTGGGTGCGCTGGATCGTGCCGCGCCGGTGCACCCCGGACACGTACGCCGCCTTGAAGCGGGTCAGCTCGTCCACCCCGGTCTTGAGGAAGCCGTTGCCGGGGGAACGGGGCAGCTGGAACGCGTCCGGCGTGCCGAGCACGACCCGGCTCTCCATCGCGGAGAACGTCCGCAGCGCGATGCGGTAGGACAGGTGCGAGTCCAGCCCGCGCAGCCGGCCCTCCTCCAGCCGCTGCGAGGCGAGCAGCAGGTGAACACCGAGCGAACGGCCGACGCGTCCAATCTGGACGAACATGTCGATGAAGTCCGGCCGCGCGGTCAGCAGTTCGGAGAACTCGTCCACCACGATCAGCAGCGCGGGCAGCGGGTCGAGCGGCGCGCCCGCGGTGCGGGCCTTCTCGTAGTCGCGCTGCGAACCGTAGTTGCCCGCCTTGCGCAGCAGCTCCTGCCGCCGCACCAGCTCGCCGCCGATCGCGTCCAGCATGCGGTCCACCAGGTGCAGCTCGTCGGCCAGGTTGGTGATCACCGCGCTGGTGTGCGGCAACCGGTCCAGCTTGGTGAAGGTGGCGCCACCCTTGAAGTCCACCAGCACGAAGTTGAGGATCTCCGAATCGTGGGTGACGGCCAGCGCCAGCACCAGCGTCCGCAGCAGCTCGGACTTGCCGGAGCCGGTGGCGCCGACCAGCAGGCCGTGCGGGCCCATGCCGTCCTGCGCCGACTCCTTGAGGTCCAGCTCCATCGGGCGGCCGTCGGCGGTGATGCCGATCGGCACCCGCAGCCGGTCCCGGTTGGACCGGGTCTCCCAGCTCTTCGCCAGCTCGAACTCGTACGGGTCGCCGAGTCCGAGCAGGTCGGTCAGCTCCAGCGACCCGGACAGCGGCTGCTCGCTGGCGGTCAGCGCGGACAGCGCGGGCGGCGCGAGCGTGCGCACCAGGCCGCGCATCTCCTCGATGCCCAGCCCGTCGGCGGTGCCGATGTTGCCGGCGCCGTCCATGGTGCGGCTGGTCAGGTTGCCGTCCGGGGAGATGTCCAGCACCAGCGTGGCCGCGTCGAGCAGGCGCGGCGGCTCGCCGGAGAGGTCGATGACGGTGACGCCCTCGACGCCGCCCTCGATCATCAGGTGCTCGGACCCGCCGACGTCGCCGCCGTCGACGAACACCACCACGTGCGTCGAGCCCTCGATCGGCTGCGTGCCCGGGTTGAACCGCGGCCGGTTGGCCACCACGTCGTCGAGCATCGCCTCCAGCGCCGTCACGCTCGGCGCCACCAGCCGGATCTGGCCGACCGCGTCCGTCTTGGACGGGTGCAGCGCGTGCGGCAGCCACTTGGCCCAGTCCCACAGCTCGCGCTCGCGCACGCAGAACGCGGTCAGCACGTCGCCCGGCGCGTGGAACGTGCCCAGCTGCGCCACCAGCGCCCGCGCCATCGCGCGCTTGCGGTCGTCGTCACCGGTCAGGTAGATCCGCGAGAACCCGCGCAGCGCGACCGCGACCGGCAGGTCCGGCACGGTCGAATAGGTGGTCACGAACTTGCGCAGCGCCATCGCGCACAGCGGTTCCAGCTCGTCGATCGGCTTGGTCTCCGGCGGCACCAGCGGCGTCGCCAGCTCCTGCGAGCCCAGCCCGATCCGGATGACGGTGAAGTCCCAGTCGCCGGGGCGGCGCTCCCACAGCCGCGCGCTCTGCGCGGTCGACCACAGCCGCGCCGGATCCGGGTGGCGGTAGAACATCGCCGTGCGCTGCTGGTCGATCGTGTCCCGCACCTGCGCGCGCAGCTGCGACAGCCGGCGCATGTACCGGCGGCGGTTCGCGATCATCTCCTGCTTGCTCGCGCCCTGCCCGTTCTGGCTGATGATCTGGAACAGGATCATGCCGAGCACCGCGACGCCGTACAGACCGCCGGCGACGTACATCAGCGGACCGGACCGCCCGGCGCCGATCAGCAGCGCCATGCCGCCGGTGCCGGCGAGCATCGGCAGGATCATCAGCACCCGCGACCAGCTCTTGCCCGCGGGCGGCGGGTTCTCGGGTGGGGGATCGAGCACCACGTCGCCCGACGGCAGGTCAGGCGCGGGCCGCCGGAGTGGCCGCTTGACTATGATCGTTCCCAAGACCGAAAACCTCCCGAGCGCCCGGGTGCGCCAGCATAGAGCTTTCCGCCAGCCTAGTGTCGCGCTTTAATGGATACTCTCCCAGCCGGGCTCGGGGTCCAATTTGGAGGTAGGGGCAGCATGACGTCGGCGATGGGCACGACCCTCGCGAAGGTGAGCATCACCACGCCCAAGCGCGGGATCGACGTCGCGCTCCCGGAGAACGTGCCGGTCGCGGAACTGCTCCCGTACATCCTGCGCCACGCGGGCGAGGACGCGCCGGACACCGGCGAGCAGCACGGCGGCTGGTCGCTGCGGCGGCCCACCGGCGAACGCCTCGACGGGCAGCAGACGCTCGCCGCGCAGCAGGTGCGCGACGGCGAGATCCTGCACCTGGTCCCGGGTCCGGTGGACTGGCCGGAGATCGAGTACGACGACCTGGTCGAGGCGATCGCCAGCGGCGCCCGGCGCTACGGCCGCAGCTGGGGCCGCGCCGCCACCCGGCGGGCAGGGCTCGTCATCGCGGCGGTGCTGCTGTGCGGGGGCAGCCTGGTGTCCCTGTTGTTCGAACCACCGTGGCTCGACGCCGGCCTGATCACGCTGGCCGCCGCGGTGGTCCTGACCGCGCTGGGCATCGTCGTCGCGCGCGCGGTGCCGGACGCCTACGCGGGCGCGGTGTTCGCCGGATCGGCGCTGCCGTACGCCTTCCTCGGCGGGTACCTGCCGACCGCGCCGGACCACCTGGGGCTGTTCTCCTTCGGCTCCGCGCAGCTGCTGCTGGGCGCCATCTCGCTGCTGGTGTTCGGCATCGTCGGCTACCTCGGCGTCGGCGCGACGAGCCGGGTGTTCGTCGCCGCCATCACCACCGGTTTCCTCGGCGCGCTGGGGGCGTTGTTCGGCGGCTGGATGGACCCGGACGCGGCCGGCGCGCTGGTCCTGACCATCGCGATCGGTCTGCTGCCCGGATATCCGTGGCTCGCGCTGCGGCTGGGCCGGGTGCCGCTGCCCGCGCTGCCGCAGCGGTCGGCCGACCTGCTCAACGACGAACCGCACCCGGCCACCCCGGCGGTGTTCGACGCGGCCGCCCGCGCCGACGAGCTGCTCACCGGTTTCCTCACCGGCGCCGCGCTGATCAGTGCGTGCGCGGCGATCCCGCTCGCCGCGCACGCCGGCGGGTCGCGGCTGATCATGCTGATCCTGGCGTGCGCGGCGCTGCTGCTGCGTGCCCGGCTGTTCCCGGTGCCGCGCCAGCGGATCCCGTTGCTGGTCGCCGGGCTGTGGGTGTTCGCGCTGCTGGCCGCCTGGTGCTTCGGCACCGCGTCGGGCAACGGCGGGCTCGGGCTGTTCCTGCTGGCGCTGGTGGTGCTCGCGCTGCTGGTCGCGGCCGCCGGGCTGGTCTACTCCCGCAAGAACCCCTCGCCGTGGTTCGGCCGCATCGCCGACATCGTGGACGTCATGGCTATCGTGGCCCTCATCCCGTTCGCGGGGTTCATCACCGGATTCTTCACCTACGTCCAGGGCCTCATGGCCTCGATCGGCTGAGGGATAGGCGTGCCCACTCGTCGCGACCAGCTGCAGGCCTACCAGTTCATGATGCAGCGGGTCACCTCCGCGCTCATCGTGCACGAGACCGATCCGGAGCTGACCCCGCTGCGGCGCGGAGTGGGCGCGGTGTTCGCCGGGGTCATGATCGCGGTGCTCATCGCCGCGGGCTTCGGCGTGTACGGCGTGTTCACCGGAGTCGGCGGCACGTCCTGGAAAACGGACGGCGCGGTGATCATCGAGCGGGAGACCGGCGCGACCTTCGTGTACCAGTCCGGGGAGCTGCAGCCGACCCTGAACTACGCCTCGGCGCGGCTGCTGACCAGCGCGGACAAGGCCGGGCCGCACCGCGTGGCGGGCAAGAACCTGGCCGGCCTGCCGCGCAGGCCCGCGGTGGGCATTCCCGGTGCGCCGGACTCGCTGCCGCCCGCCGGCCGCGCGACCGCGACGCCGTGGACGATGTGCTCGGTGCTGGGCCAGAACCTGGCCGGCGCTCCGCTGACCACGACCACGCTGATGGTCGGGCAGTCCATGCCGGGCGGGGTGCCGCTGGGCCAGCGCGCGATCCTGGCCAGCGACTCCACCGACGGCACCGTCTACCTGGTGTGGAACAACCACCGCTACCGGATCACCGACGGCGCGGTGATCCGCTCGGTGTTCGGCGCGCAGGCCGGTCCGGTGGACGCGGGCACGGCCTGGCTGAACGGCCTGCCGGTGGGGCAGGACATCGGGCGGATCGACGTGCCCGGCCAGGGTTCGCCGTCCGCCGTGCTCAGCGGGTTCGCCGTCGGTGACGTGGTCTACTACCCGCTGTCCCGCGGCGTGCAGTACTACCTGGTGCGGCAGGAGGGGCTGGCGCCGCTGACCGAGCTGCAGGTGCGGATCATCTCCGGCCAGTACTCGGTGCGGCCCAGGGAGATCACCGCCGCGGCCGCGAACGCCGCCCCGACCAGCAACGCGCTGGTGCCCGCCGAGGGCGAGGCGGCGCCGCCGGCGCTGCCCCCGGACCTGGTCACCGTGCCCGCCGAGGGCCGCGCCGCGCTGTGCTCGGAAACCCACGACGCCCGCACCGACCCGGTGATCTCGATCGGCGGCGACACGAGCGTCCTGGACCCGGCCATCGACACCACCGCGGAGAGCGGCACCGGCACGAAGCTGGCCGACCGGGTGCTGGTCCCGCCGGGCGGCGTCGCCGTGGTGCGGGTGCTGCCCTCGGCCACCGCGACCACGGGGGCGTACACGCTGGTCACCGACGCCGGCCTGCGCTACCCGGTGCCCGACGACAAGGTGCTGGGTCAGCTGGGGTATTCCGCGTCGTCGGCGGTCGACATCCCCGCCGCGCTCGTGCAGCGCATCCCGGAGGGCCCGACGCTGAACCCGTCGGCGGCGATGCTGTCGGCGGTCCCGTAGTCCACCCGCACCAGGAGCCGGTGAACTTCTGACGAGAAGTCTTGACCAGCGGTTTTGTCCCGTGTCAGGGTGGTACGGGGCGACGGGGGGTTGTCAGCCGCCGCGCCTACTCTGCTGGTAAATGTCCCGCGACATGGGGGGTGACAGGCGTGGCCCTGAATCTCGTACATGATCAAGTCACCAGGCTGAACCAGCTCCTCGCCGATGCCAAGACACGCGGCGAGGAGATCTGCAAGAGCATGCACGGCGACCTCGAGAACGTCGTCGGGTCGGAATGGGCCGGCAAGGCCTCGTCGACCGGTCAGCTCTCGTCGTCCGACCTGCTGGCCTTCTGGCACAGCAACCTCGCCCCGATCCTCGACAGGCTGATGAACGGGATCACGGGCACCCAGAACATCCTGACCAACCAGGACGACGACGACTCCAGCGCCATCAGCGCCGCCGCTTCGGGCATGAACTTCGGCCGCCTGTAGGCCGTCGCCCGACCTCACCGAAAGGGGACCGAGACATGGATGGACGTCTCAAGTACACGAGCATGGTGGGGGACGCCGGTTCGTCCAACATCAAGAAGTCGACCGACCTGGAAGACCTCTTCGACGACTTCATGGCGCAGGCCAAGGGCATCCTCGGTGCGGACTGGGAAGGTGCCGCCGCGAGCGCGTTCGAGCAGGCGCACGTGGAGTGGAACAAGCAGCTGGTCCAGTACGCCTCGACCCGCGCGCAGTTCGGCCAGGCCGTGATCAAGGCGATGGAGAACGCGTTCAACGCGGACCAGCAGGCGAGCAGGGCCTTCCAAGCCTGAGATCTCATCACCACCGCCGGTCCCGGAGCGTGTCCGCGCTCCGGGACCGGTTTGTCTCACGCTCGGGAACGCAGGGGAGGAATCGTTGTGCCAGGGAAGGACGTCACGACCGCTTGGGGCGGTCGCTGAACAGTTCCACCGGCGGCTCGGGACGCTCGTCCTCGGGCCGGTCCTGCGGAACGGGAGCCAGCCCGGCACGCCAGCGGCGGCGACGGCCGAGCGGTCCGAACACGACGATCGCGCTCACCAGCACCACGAGGGCGAAGCCGCCCGCGGCGAGGCCGAAGGCCCAGTCGTCGCTGCGGTCCTCAGCGGCTTGCCGGGCGGCGACGTCCGGCGGGATCGTCGGCGGGACCAGGGGCGGGAGCGCCACCGGGTTTCCCGCGGCCACCTGGTCGGACACCGCCTGGTACGGGTTCACCACGCCGTAGCCGTAGGAGGCGCTTCCGGTGCCTTCCGGGGCCGGTGCCGCCGTGGCGTACAGCCGTTTCGCGACGTCCTGATTGGACAGCTGGGGCAGGTGGGAGCGGACCAGCGCGACCGTGCCGGCCACGTACGCGGTGGCGAACTCGGTGCCGGCCACCGCGCCCAGTCCGGTGTTCGGGAACGTCGTGACGACGTTGGCGCCCGGGGCGACCAGGTCGACCGCCGTGGCACGCGAATCCTGGGTGACCAGCCCGCTCTCGGCGAGGGACCCCACTCCGATCACGCCGTCGTAGCCGGCCGGGTAGGGCACCAGGCCCGGTGCTTCGTTCGACTGCCGCTCGCCGACGGCGGCCACCACCACGATGTTGCGCGACAGCGCCCGCTGCACCGCGCCGCGCAGGGCACCGTTGTCCTCGTAGGTGATCG
Source organism: Amycolatopsis ruanii (assembly GCF_003385175.1). NCBI lineage: Bacteria > Bacillati > Actinomycetota > Actinomycetes > Pseudonocardiales > Pseudonocardiaceae > Amycolatopsis > Amycolatopsis ruanii. The sequence continues at coordinate 86,148 of NZ_PQHY01000008.1, read as the reverse complement.
TCGGGACGGCGATGACGCTCGCGTTGCGGTCGACCGCCCAGTTGATCGCGGCGGCCAGGACCTGGGGCGCCACGCTCTCCCGCGGTTCGCGGCCCGTCGGGTACGAGTCGCCGACGACCTTCGCGGACAGGATCTGCGCACCCGGGGCCATGCCGTGGAACCCCACCACGGACGTGGGCTGCGCGGCGATGATGCCGCTCACCCCGGTGCCGGTGCCGAGACAGTCCGGGCTGCCGCTGGACTCTCCGATGTCCGCCGGCGCGAAGTTCGCCCGCTCGGCCAGATGCCCGGCGAGCTGCGGATTGTCCGCCGCACCGGTGCTGACCACGGCGACGCGCTGGCCGGCCCCGGTGGTCAGCGGCCACACCCGATCGGGTGCCAGCAATTGTTGCGACCACGGAACGGGAACCACGAGCGTCCCGGAAACGACACAGTTCTGCTGGGCCCGCGCGGCCGGCGGGGCCACCGCCACGACGGCGAGCCCGACGGCCGCGGTGACCAGTGCCGCACGGAGGCGCTTGGAGTTCACGGCGGCGATGCTAGCGGAGCGACCGGTGTTCATGGCAATGTCGCCACTGTGCCGGATGGACGGAGGTAGTCATGAGTTCCCCTTCGGGGCGCGTGAATCCCGCGCTGATCGGCATGCTCGAGCAGATCAAGAAAGCCACCGAGGAGCTGCCGAAGGCCAGTCAGCGGATGATGCAGCTCACCGGGGTGGGCTGGTCACCGGACAGACTGGTCAAGGTCGTGGTGGGGCCGCGGGGACAGCTGGCCGACATCGACATCGATCCGCGCGTGTTCCGCAAGCCCGACGCCGCGGCGCTGCAGGCCGCGATCCTGGCCGCTTCCCGTGACGCCGTCACCGACATCAACCAGCAGCGCGAGGAGATCATGGCCGGGCAGTTCCCGGCCGACATGTACTCGCTGCAGCACGAGTTGCGCTCCAACGAGAGTGACACCATCGGCCAGCTGATGAACCGCCTGGACGCAGACATCTACGCAGAAGGGAAGGAAGACCGGTGAGCTACCTCGAGATCAGCACCAGCCCCGCGGAGATCCGCTCGCTCGGCGACCAGATCGCGCTCAACGGCGCCGACCTGGCGAAGCTGGCGAGCGCCGCCAACAGCGAGCACGACCAGAAGGTCGGCCCGGACATGTCCGTCTTCGGCAACGACGATCTCGGCAAGCAGTTCAAGCCGACCTACCGGGGCACCCCGGCGTCGACCGGCGTGCCGGGCTTCGATGCGACCAACGCGGGGCAGTTCTTCGCGTCGATGAAGCAGATCGGCGACGAGCTGGGTGACCTCGGCGGTGGCCTGCGATCGGCGATCGACACGCAGATGGGCGCCGAGCTGGACAACGACGCGGAGATCAGCAAGATCAACCCGCCCGCCTGATCAGCCGAATCCACCCGTCCGAGAGGTCCGCCAATGGGAGTGCACAGAACCATCGATGATGGTTTCGCGTACTTCGCGCAGCTGTTGGCGGACTTCGGGGACGCGGCGGACGAGTTCATCCGCGACGTCAACGACTGGGTCGGGATCCCGGTCCTCCCGCCGATCGTCCGCGCGGCGATCGACGGGTGGCTCGGCGAGTACCCGGAGGCGCACCCGGACGACATCCAGCCCCTCGTCGACTTCTGGAGCACCAACGGCCTGGACCTGGCCGACCTGCAGACGCAGCTGGGCGCGCTCACCGAGATGGTGACGCAGGGCTACCAGGGTGCCGCACCGGCGCAGTTCAGCGCGGCGTCGACCCAGTTCAGCAAGGTCATCCTCGGCGCGGCCCAGAACGCCATGGAAATGGGGATGGGCGTCGGGCAGTTCCAGACCAGCCTCGCGCTGGCGAAGAACAGCTACGAGGTCATGCTGGTCATGACCGTCACGGAGATCGCCGTCTCGCTGGCCGCCGCGGTGCCCAGCCTCGGTGGCAGCCTGGCCGGCATCCCCGGGTCCATCACCGCGACGGGGCTCGCTCTGCGCGCCCTGATGCGCAAGGCGATCGCCGAGGTCGCCGAGATCTCGATCAAGCAGGCGATCAAGCAGTTCTCGATCAAGGGCGCCGGCGCGGCGATCGCCCGCGGCTGGCGGATCTACCTCGCGCACACGGCGGGCCGGATCGGGGCGCGCGAGGTCGAGCGCACCCTGATGCGGATCATGCCGCAGTTCAAGAACCCGGCCATCCGGAGGGAGATCGCCCAGCAGCTCGGACGCGGGTACGGCGGCCGGGAGGTGGCCGAGCGGATCACCCAGCGCGCGGTCCAGAAGGGCGGCCTCACGCCCGAGATGCAGCGCAGGCTCGCGGAGGCGGTGGCCACCCACGTCGCGCGGGGCGGCGCGGGCAAGGTCATCGGCCAGCGGCTGGTCGGCTACAGCGTGCGCAGCGGTGCGATGTACGGCGCGGGCGGCGCCTTGGGTGGCGAGGTCCTGACCGACATCGAGATGGGCGACAGGTACCGGGTCAACTTCACCAACGTCGCCGCGGGGTTCGTCGGCGCCTCGCTCGGTGGCGGTCCGCTGGCGCTGGCCGCGGGGCTGCCGGCGCACGTCATCCTCGGTGCCGCGGGTGGTGTCATCGGCCAGGTCGGGTCGGTGGGGTTCACCGCCGGCATGGACAAGCTGACGAACGCGGAGGGGACGCCGCACGACACCACCGCCCGGAACGCGCGCGGCGGCCAGCAGGCGGGGGAGGACCCGCTCAGCTGGGAGAACCTCAAGAAGGCCGCGCTCGGTGGCGCGATGGGCGGCGTGCAGGAGCTCTACGCGGGCGGCACGTCGATCAAGGAGTTCAAGAGCCACTTCTCGATGAACCTGGCCGACCGCCGGCTGCTGACGGGTTTCCACGCGGGCACCGACTTCTCGAACTTCATCGCGCAGCAGCCCGGGCAGGTGCCGGCCGGTGTCACGTGGACCGGGGACGGCGCCGCGCCCGCCGCCGGGCACTTCGGCGGTGGCGCGACCCAGACCGCGACCGGCGGCGGGACCGGCGGGTCGGGTGGGTCGGCGAGCACGTCGTCCGGCTCGGGTGGCGGGTCGAGCAGCGGCTCGGGTCCGGCGACCCGGGGCGGAGCGGCGTCCGGCGCCGGCGGGTCGAGCCGGTCGGGCGGCTCCGGTTCCGCGCAGAACGCGGGGGATTCGCCCTCCCGCAACGGCCGCACCGGCGAGCAGTCCGGCGAACCGCGGCGGACGACGCCGGACGAGAGCACCAAGCCGGAGACCGAAGAGACCTCGTCCGGCGACGACACCCGGACGGCGCCCGAGGAACAGCGCCGGGTGGCCACCGCGGGCGCGGACCAGCCCGGCGGGGACCGGACTGCCGAGCCGACGCGCGACACCGGCCGTACGACGCAGCCGGACACCGACCACCGCACCCAGACCGGCCGGGACGAGACGGCGGCCCAGAACCGCACCCGGACACCGGAGGCGAACCCGGAACCGTCCACTCGCGACGGTGACACCACGCAGACCCCGGACGCCGCGGACGGTGGGCGTCGGGAGGGTGACAGCACCCAGGCTCCCGATTCGTCCACTCGCGACGGTGAGTCCACGCAGAACCCGGATTCCTCCACGGGCGACGCGGACTCCGGCAGCCGGCCCGAGACGACGGACACCCGCGAACACCGGCAGCAGTTCACCCCGGAGAACCCGCCGGAGAAGGCCGAGCGCGGGCCGGAGACGGCGACCGCGGTCACCGCCCGCACCCTCGACGCGCTGAACGCGGAAGGTTACACGGTCCAGGTGGACCGGGAGACCGGCATGTTCAGCGTCATCTCGCCGCACAACCAGACCGCCGAGTTCTTCCTGACCCTGAACGACGACCTCCCGGCCGGCGCGGTCGAGGTGCGGGGCGACGAGGTCCACGTCTCCAGCCTCGTGTCCGAGCAGATGACCGAGGTGATGCAGAACAACCGGGCCATGATGGACCAGGTCCTGGAGCACCTGTTCGCCCGCGCCCCGTTGCCCGACGACCTCACGCCGTCCCTGGTGCACACCAACGCGGGCCCGGCCGTCGGCGGGATGACGCCGCAGGAACCGGGCACGACGTGGCACGCGCTGCCGCGCACGGTGCAGGCCGGCCCGGACGCCATGCCGGCGGCCCCGGGCGACCAGGACCTGACCGACGCGATCGCCCGCCGCCAGGAGTCCGCGCCGGACAACAGTCTCGCGAGCCCGCGCGTCGCCACCGCGCTGCACGGCGACCCGGGCGAGGGCCCGCTGGTCGTGGAGTACGGCAACGGCAACCGCATCCTCGTGCGCGTCCAGCTGGACGACCGGGTTCCCGACAACCACGTGCAGGTCGACCCCGGCACCTGGCAGGTGCGGGCCGACGGCTCCGCACGGCAGACCGGCGAGGCGACCATCCGGATCGGCCGCGGCGACCTGGACGCGCTGCTGGAAGCGGGCCTGCGGACCGTCGCCGACGGTGTGCCGGGACGCGACCAGCCGCACCACGCGGTCAACCGCCGCGCCCTGGCGCGGGTGCCGGGCGAGCCGGTCAGCGGTTCGGTCGCGGTCACGCGGGACACCACCGCGGACAGCGAAGCGGTCGTCCAGGAGTTCGAGTCCTTCGCGCGCGGACTGGGCCAGACCACGGCGCCGGCCGCCGTGCTCACGCCGTCGGCGCCGTCGCTCGGCGACCCGATCCCGTTGAACCGCCTGTCCGAGCCGGGCGCCCGGCTGCCGCAGCGGGTGGAGTTCCACGACGAGACCGTGCGGCTCGTCTACGACGACGTCACCGTCGACGCGGTCCTGGCGGTCGACTCCGGCCTGGCCGCCGGCGAGTACCAGGTCGTCTACCCCCGCTTCACGGCCGACGGGGTCCAGGCGGAGCCCCTGCAGCTCCGGGTGTCGGACAAGACGCTCAGCGACGGCTTCCAGCGCACCATCGCGGAGCGGGTGAAGTGGCGCCACGTGCTCGGCGAGGTCGGCACGACCCTGCAGGGGCTGGGCGACCTGACCGACGGCACGGTGGCCCTGTACCGCGATCCCGCGGTCACCCCGCTGGCCCGGACCGTGATGACGGCGGTCCGCGGCGCCCGCCTGGTGCCCGACCCGCTGGCGCCGCCGTCGGCGGCGGGCGCGCCGTCCCACTACTCGGTGCGCCTGCCCGATGCCCCCGGATTCCGCGACGGCGTCCAGACGACGGTGCGGGCGCTGGCGGAGTCCGGCCTGCGCCCGGAGACCACCGAGCTGCACTGGGACCACGCCGGATCCGGGGTCGTCACCCGGTGGACCAACCCGGTCACCGGCGAGTCGATCGTGCTGCGGTTCGGCACACCGGAGTCGGTGGCGGCACGGGCCCAGGCCGCCCGGCTGGATCCGGACGGCCCGCACGCCGGGCTCCGGAACGAGATCCTGCGCGGCGTGCTCGAGCCGGACGGCCTGGACACCGTCGAACTGCCCTCCGGTGCCCGGGCGAACGCCTGGGACACCGTGCTCGACCACGAGCAGCGGCCGGCACTGGGCGACCTCGAGGTGTCCGGCGACGTGCTCGACCGGATGCTGGAGCGGCACGGGCCGGAAGCGACCTCCCCCGAGCACATCCGGATCGCCGCGCGGTGGTTCGGCGACGGCACGAACCCCCGGTCCGCGCTCGGTGAGGTGGTGCGGGACGTCGTCCAGCGGCCGGATGTGGCCAGGTTCGACGAAGAAACGGGGTTGTGGGCCGTTCGCGGCGACCGCGACGGGGTGACGATCGCGGCGGTCGTGGCTCCCGACGGAAAAGTCCTGCAGGCCGAACCCCTCCCGGGCCCGAACACCGAAGCCGGCCGCCCCGAACCGCAGGAGCCGGGCACCTGGCGGGAGCCGTTCCAGGACGCCGTCGCCGCCGTCGACGGGGCCCGGCTCCGGCCGACCACGCTCGCCGGCCTGGCTCAGGACGGGCCGGCCCGGTTCACCGTCGACGTGGACGACGCCTCGGTCGCCGACTCACTCGTGCGGGAGTTCGCCTGGCGCGGCTTCGCGCACGGCGAGGTCCAGGACGGCCGGGTCACGCTGCGCCACGTCCAGTCGGGGCAGACGATCGAGCTCCGGCTGCGCGCGCCCGAACCGGCCACCGCGCCGCCGGACACCACCCCGCCGGACCCCGTCACCGTCGCGGTCGCGGCGGTGCCGGGCGCCGCGGTGACCCAGGAGGGGCCGTCCCGCTACACCATCACGGTCAACCCGGACGACTACCTCGCCGACGGCGTCACGGTCGCGGAGGAGCTGGAAAGCCGCGGCTTCACGCTGGACGACGTCGACAGCGCGTGGGGCCGGCGGGACGCGGGGCTGCTCGGCGGGCGTCAGTGGCACGGGTGGCACACCACCTGGACGGCGCCCGACGGCCGTGCCGTCGAGATCAACCTGACCACCGAGGCCGGTGTGCGGCACGCCGCGGGCGTGGCGGAGGTCGCCCGGCAGCGCGACCGGCTGGGCCGCAACGATCCGCGCCGGTTCTGGCTGCAGTCGCGCCTGCGCCACCTCACCGAAAACCCGCCGGCGCCGCAGGACGCCGAACTGACGCCCGCGGTGCGCCGGAGGCTGGCCGGCGGCCGTCTGGCCAGGCAGGTCGCCGGTGAGCTGAACGTGCCGTCGGTGACGCTGACCCGGCTCGACGGCGAGGACGACACCCGGCGGGGTCACCTCGTCGCCCGCACCCCGGACGGCACCGAGGTCGCGGTGGTACGAGTGCACGACGACGTCGCCGCGTTGCGTGCTGAGCTGGACAACGTCAGCCCGACGCTGACCACCACGGTGCACGAGCTGCCGGGTACGGCGGCCGGTGTCGCGGTGGCGCCGCTGACCGGGGGCAGCACCGTGGCCGAGGTGGTCACGATGCTCACCGACGCCACCCGGCCGAACGGCTGGCACCACCCGGACGTCATCTTCGACGCGCGACGCCCGCCCGCCGACCGCATCCGGCTCGAGCCGGACCGCGTGGGGCACATCCTCGACGGCGACCGGGGCGGCGGTCACCGCCACGGCACCGGCCGGCCGGGCAAGACCGAGTTCCCGGAGCGGTGGAAGGACGACGACGCGCGGACCGAGGCGATCATCCGCCAGACCGCCGAACACCCCACCCGCGTCGTGTGGGACGCCGAGCACCAGTCCTGGGTGGCGAGCCGGGAGCACGACGGCGTCATGGTCGTCGTCGCCGTGCTCGAGGACGGATGGGTCGCGACGGCCTACCCCCTGGAGGGCGGGCGCGGGGTGGTCACCAACCCCGTGCCGTCGGAGCCGGCCCGGCACGAAGTGGCGCCCACGCTGCCCCAGCCCACGCTGAACCGGCTGGCGATCCGCAACCCCGATCACCCGGCGCGGGTGGACAAGTTCCCCGCGGAGTGGTTCGAACCAGGGCGGTTGGAGAGCATCCTCGCGCAGGTCGTCACCGAGGGCCTGCGGCCGGAGGCGCTCGCGCGGCGGCCGCTCGAACCGGTCCACCGCAAGAAACAGGAGTGGGTCCACGGGGACTACGATGGCGTCCGGCTCAGGGTCGCGATCGACGCCGGCAACGTCATCCAGAACGCCGAGCCGCTGGACGACCCCGGCGGCGACGGGACGCCGCAACGCGAAGGAGGGCGGGACGATGGAGCTCTCCGAGGTGGAGATCGCTCGGCGGATGAAGGAACTGCCCGGCAGGTTCCTGGACCGGCTGGACGACGAGGCGCTGAACTCGGTTCGCCGGACGCTGAACGTGGGCGAGTGGCCGATGAGCGTGCAGGCGCTGATCCGGGCACTGCGGAGGCTGGACAGCCCGGTGTCGACGCGGGAACGCGAGGAGCTGCGGACGTTGCTGGCGCTGTTCGACAGCCCGGACGACCCGGAACCGCTGAGGAAACGAGCGGCGCGGGTGAGCGAGGACCTGACGGCGCTGACGGAAGTGCCGAGCCTGAGCGAGGTGGAGGCGACCGGACTGGCCGGGACGCTGCTGGAGACGTTCGGGCCGCGGATCCCGGAGCCGGACCGCGCGGAGATGGTCCAGTACGCCGAGCTGGCGAACTGGCCGGATCTGACGCTGACGACGGTGGAGCTGCTGGAACGGCACGGGGTTCCGGTGACACCGGAGGAGCACCGGATGCTCTGGCAGCTGCTGGACGCGATGGATCTGTCCCGCGAGGGGATGACGGCGATCCCGGTGCGGTAACGGCCCTCGACGACGGGACGCGGCAGGCGCTGGCGGACTTCGGCAAGTCCGGCGCCCCGGCGATCGCCGACGCGCTCGGCGTGCCGCTGTCCACCGTGGAGGCGCGGTTCGACCAGCTGGCGGCGAGCGCCTTCGCGCTGGGGGAGCAGGGCATCGCCCGCGCGTTCCCGGGTGACGAAGCGGCCCGCGCGCGGCTCGCGCCGTACGTCACCGCGAGCAGCGTCTACGACTGGGAATCCGGCCGGGTGGGCCTGCGCCTCGGACGGCCGGAGGCCGACCTCGCCACCGAACTAGCCCGCGGCGTGGTCACCTCGTTCCGGACCGCACCGGCCGACGACCTCGCGGCCGTGGACACCGCCGACCGGGCCGCCATCGGCCGCACGCTCGGCCGCCGCCGGGCCGCCGACCACCGGGTCGTCCTGGCGTGGCTGGACGCGGCCGGTGGCGCCCGCGCCGAGGCGCTCGCGGAGGTGCGGTCCAGGGAGGAGGCCGTGCTCGGGCCCGCGTCCCAGCTCAGCTTCCACAACCGGTTCGACCACACCGCCGAGGTGCTGGCGGCCGTGGCCGAGGGCCGGTCGCCGGTGGAGCCGAACCTGGGAGCCGAACGGCAGACGGGACGGGCGCTGCCGGTGACGACGGCGAGCTTCCCCCTCGCGGTCGTGAGCGCGGTGGACCAGGACGGGATGGCGGACGCGGTCCAGCGCGCGCTGGCCGACGCGGGGGTGCACGCCGTGCGGGAGGCGCACGGTGGCACCACCACGTGGACGCTCACCGACCGGGGTTCGTCGTGGCGGCTCACCGTCGAGGTGAGCGAGTTCGCCACGGAACCGAGCGTCCGGGTCCCGCCGCCGCGGTTCGACGGCGCGCGCTGGGTGCAGGATCCGGTGGTGGCGGTGGTCCCGCCGGTGCCGGTCCACCCGGCGTGGCAGTCCGAAGTGGCCACGACGCTGGTCGGCGAGCTGCTGTCGCAGGTGCCACCCGCCATCCGCGGTCAGGCCGCCGAAGTGGCTTCCGTGGACTGGCCCGCGCTCGCCACGCGAGAGGTCACCGCGCGCGAACCCGGCACGCGGGCCGCCGATCCGGCGGTGGTGCTCGCGATCGATCCGGTGACGGCTCACGACACCCTCGACCGCACGGTGCCGCTCAACGCCGAGCCGGCCATCCCCGGGCTGGTGACCTCGGCCGACCCGGCGCTGGTCGCCGACACCGTCCGTCAGACGCTGGAGGCCACGGGCGCCCGGGACGTCACCTTCGACGGCACGACCGTGTCCGGGGTCTTCGGTGACACCGGTCTCGGGTTCACCGTGCGCGTCGATCCGGACGCGACCCGGGCGCACGTGTCGCTCCCGGTCGTCGAGTTGCGGGTCGAACCGGGTGCGGACCTCCGGGACGGCCGGTGGACCCAGGACCGCCGGGCCGAGATCGTGCTGCCGCCGGTGACCGTCGAGCCGGGATGGCGCCGGACGATGGTCGTGTCCGCGCTGGTGGACGCGCGTGCCAAGGTCGGGCTGCCGGTCGTGGAGACGGTCCGCGGCCTGGAGACCGATCGGCGGGTGGGGGAGCTGCCGCCGCTGCGGAACCTGGCGGCGGACCTGCCCGCGACCGGCGCGCCGGTCGGCGAGCTGCGTCGGGGCGAGCGGACCGTGCTCACCCTGCCCGGGCGGGAGCGGATCGTGCGGGGCGTGCAGGCGCCCGCCGAACCCTGGCGGGCCCGCACCACCGACCCGCGCGCGATCGAGAACACGCTGCGGGACATGCTCTCCGGCGGCGAGGACTGGGCCGGGCGGGTCCGGCCCGACCCGGGCGGGGACGGCACCACCTGGCTGCTGGCCGGTCGCGGCGACGGGCCGGTGCTCCGGTTCCGGGTCCGCGTCGACCCGGACGCGGTCACCGCGCGGGTCGTGCTGCCCGCGATGGACCTGCGGGTCGACGTGGACACCGCGCGCGACAGCGAACCGGGCACGCGGCTGACCGGCGGGCGATGGGTGCAGACGGGCGTGGCGGAGGTCGTCGTGCCCCCGCTGCCCGCCGAACCGTCCTGGCAGCGCCGGGCGCTCCTCCCGCTCGCCGTCGAACTGGGTGTCCGCACGCCCGCGGCGCTGCAGTCCGCAGTGGACGAGCGGGCCGCGGACTGGGTCCGGTGGGAGTTCGTGACCCTGCCCGCGGTGGGCGACCTCGCGACCGAGCCGCTCACCGGAACGGACGGCGCCGAGCCGTTGCGCCCGCTGCCGACCGCGGTGCTGACCACGGACGCGGCCGAGATCGAGCTGCCCGCGTCCGAAGTGGACCGCACCGCGGATCCGGACGAGGTGGCGCGGGCGGTCGAATCGGCGTTCGGCGCCGCCGGGATCCGCACCGAGACCGTCACCCGTCCGGACGGGACGGTGGTCCGCACGGCCCGGGCCGACGGGCTGCGCTGGCAGTACCAGGTGCGCGTCGACCCCGCCGCGACCGCGCCGAGCGTCCGGGTCCCGGCCGTCGAGCTGCACGTGGACCCGCGGACGCAGGCGGACGCGGGCCGCTCCGGCACCCACCTCGCGGAGGGGCGGTGGGTCCAGTCGGCGCCGGTGGAGATCGTCGTCCCGCCGATGACCGGCCAGGCGGCGCTGACCGAGGCCGTGGCCGGCGCGGTCGAGCAGGTGAACAGCCGGATCCTGGAGGACACCTGGCGGGTCCGGTCCGCGGAGGCGTCGGATCCGCCGCACCCGGGTGACCTGGTCCCGTCCGCGGATGCGGTGGTGGCGTCGCTGGACACCGCGCGCGCGGAGATCGGGGACTTCGCCAAGCGGGGCACGCGCGCCATCGCCGACGCGCTCGGCGTGACCGAGGACGAGGTCGTCCGCCGCATCGACGAGAAGCTCGCCGGGGCGTTCGAGCTGTCCGCGCGCGGAATCGTCCGCGGATTCGCCGGCGACCAGGCGGCCTGGGACCGGCTGTCGCCCTACCTGTCGGCCGCCGCGGTGTACGACTGGGAGTCCGGCCGCGTCGGCCTGGCCGTCGGCGCCCCGGTGGACGTCGTCGCGGCCGGGCTGGTCAAGGAGGTGGTCACGTCCTTCCGCGAGCCGCCGGCCGAGGCCGCGCGGACCGCCACCGGTGCCCCGGCCGAGCTGATGCTGGACCGCGAGATCGCCGACCACCTGGCCGTGCTGGCGTGGGCCCAGTCGCTGGACGGTCCGCTCAGCACCGAGCTGGCCGAGGTGCGGACCTGGAGCCCGGAGCTGCTGCGCGAGGTGCTGCAGTGGCGTTATCCGTCCACAACGGACCACGTCGACCGCTTCACCACGGCCATCCACCAGGGCGACCCGGTGGTGGAGCCGAGCCTCGGGCGCGAGCGCGCCGTGGCGGAGGCGGTTTCGGCGACCCTCGCGACGCAGGTTCCCGATGCGGTGGCCCGGGTCGAGGCCGCGCCGTCCGGCCTGGTGATCACGCTGACGGCCGGCGACCGGGAAGTCGTGCTCGACGTGCGGGAGGGAACCGGCCGCCGGCCCGACCCGGACGCGCTGCGCACGCAGCTGGCCGGCGACGCGCGGGCCGAGGTGGAGCTTCCGCTGTCCGCGCTCGGCGAACTGGCCGTGCCGCTGCTCACCGACCTCGCCTCGCACGCCGCCGGGCTGGGCGACGCGGGCGTCCCGGGCCCGGCCCCTGCGGCCGTGGAACCGGCGGTGATCGCCGCAGTGGCGCGGCGCGGCGCGGAGCAGGCGCGGCTGAGCGATTCCGTCACCACCTTTGCGGCCATCCCCGGCACGGATTCACCCTCCGCCACGCTCACCGCGATCAGCTCCGCGGGCCGGCCGTTCCGGCTGGTCGTCGACGTCGCCCCCGCCGCCCCGGCGGCCCGGCTGCGGTTGACCACCGGCGACCCGGCCACCCACCGGCTCACGCTGCCCGACGGGATGAGCGAGCAGGACCAGGAACGCGAGGTGGCCGGCGCGCTCCACGCCGTGCTGGCCTACCGGTCCGTCGTGCTCGGCGACGGCGACATCCCGGCGTTCGCCCAGCGCGACGGTGCGGCCGCTCGCGGCTGGATCGAGGGGACCGAGATCGTACAGCTCCTGTCGGACGCGATCGAGGCACACGCGGAGTCGGACGGCCTGCAGCGCCGGACCGAGTCGGTCCGCAGCTTGCCGCGCCTGTCCGAGTGGAGCGCGATCAGCTCCCGCGCCACGCTCCGGTCGTACCTCGACATGGTCGCCTCCGAGGACACCACGTACAGAGCGGGCGTCATCAGCAGTGCGCACGACGGCATGGTGCGGCTCGACGAGTGGTACTCCGCCCACGAACCCGAACTCACCGTGCACGCGCACACCCCGCCGGGCGCGGCGATGCTCGAGCACCTCCGCGCGCAGCGGGCGTTCCGGGAGTGGATGGCGCACACCGGGGGCCTGCTCGACCGCCGGTTCCTCGCGCGGTCCTGGGCCAGCGGCGGGCACGCGCAGGCGCATCTGATCGCCGCGCTGCAGCGTCACATCGGTCCCGCGGACCCTGGACGCTGGTGGCCGGTCGCGACGGCACTCCTGCCCGCCGGGACGGACGCCCCCGCTTTCGTCGACGGGGTTTCCCTGGCCGACCTGGTCGACCTCGCGACCGTGGTGTACGGAACCGGTGCCCACCCCACGCTGGTGGCCCGCGTGCTCGAGGCGACCGCGCGGGCGCAGGAGCTGCCCGATCTGCCTGCGGGACTCCGCACGGCGCTCGCCGATGTCGTCACGAAGGCCCGTGCCCTCGATGCCGCGGTGGCCGACGCGCGACCGGGTGTGCTGGAGCCGGTGGCGGAGGCGCTCGCGGATCTGCGCGCCAGCCTGCGCACGGTGGGCAGGCACGGCCTCGATGTCTCCTCGCCCCACTGGCCGAGTCCGGCCGAGAGCACCGCGGAGGGCCCGGTCCTGCCCGGCCGCCCGCCGAAGCCCGTCCTGGGCGTGACCATGATGGGCGGCGGGTCCGGTACGTGGGGCTCGGAGCGCCCGGGTCTCAGGGCCTGGCGGCTGAAGGCGATCGGGCAGGCCATCGTCCTCGGGGGCCTGGCGAGGGGCCTGCCCGTCGCGGCCGGGATGATGCGGCACTACCTCGGCAACTCCGGCCGGGACTTCGTGGTCGAGCCCGACCACCTGCTCGGCGCCCTGCCCACGCTGCACGACGCCGCGACGACGCAGGTGCGGTTCGAGGCGTTGCGGCTTACCCGGGCCGCCGAGACTCGTGGCGAAACCGGGACGTTCCCGTTCTCCACCCCGTGGCAGCGCTTCGACACCACCCTGACCGAGGCGAAGAGCAGGGACTGGCACCTCGGAGTGGGCACGTTCTACTTCGCGGTCAGCGGAGCCGTCACCGTCCTGCCGGGACGTGACGGTGGCCGGCCCGACGTCCAGGTCGACTACCAGGTGCACGTGTACGACCGGTACAGCTGGCACCACGGTAACCGTTTCCCGGTGGGACCGCTGTGGGTCTGGGACGACGAATGGCAGATCCTGCACCGCGCCGGGATGGCGCGCGAGTTCGACATCGTCGGGTCCACCGCACGCAAGGTGCACCGCGGGCCCCTGCTGTCGCTGTACGGCCTGGAGATCCCGGTCGACCACGCGGCGTCGCCGCGGGACCGCCTGCTGGACGGTCTGATGAGCGCGGCGCTGCCGCACGTTCCCGATTCCGCGACCGTGGAGCGGTTGGCCGCGCAGTGGCAGGTCTACAGCACGGCGGACGGCGACGACAGCGTCTGGTTCCGGCTCGAGCCGGGTTCGGATTCCATCGTCGTCAGCCGTCCGCCGGGGGAGTCCGGCGGTCGTGACGAGTGGAACGCGCGGCTGCACTGGAACGCGGCCGAAGGCGCCTACGTCGGCGCGGACGGCCGCGTCGAGTTGCTGCTCGACGGCAGGCCCACGAACGGACTGCAGGGCGCGGCCGACAGCGTCCGGGTCCGTTATCCCGACGGCACCACGGGAACTCTCGGGTTCCGGGGCGTGTACACACCGGAGGAGATCGCCGCGGACGGCGCGCACCCGGTCCGGTCCGCGCTGATCCGCGAACTGGACGGTCCGACCCGGCAGGCGGTGCTCCGCTTGATCACGTCGGATGTGGTGCGGGTTCCGGGACGGGACGTGCTGCTGTCCTCGGCACTGCCCGCCGCTTCGCCCACGACCACCGACGCGGGCGCCATCGACGAAGCGGTCGCGCAGGTGCTCGCCGGCGGAATTTCGGGGCTGGAGTCCGCGCGCGCAGTGCCGGATCCGGCCGGCGCCGGAACCCTGTGGCTGCTCGGCCTCCAGGACGGCATCGAGCTCGCCCTGAGGGTGCGGCCGGACGAGAGCGTTACGGATCCGTGGCTGCGCCTCCCGCCGATACGGGTCGGGGACCAGGACGACGAGGACGCCGCGGCGGTGCTCGCGCTACCACCGGTTCCCGTCGACGCCGACGGCCGCCGCGCCGCCATCGCGCATGCGCTGGGGCAAGCGGTGGAGCTGCTGCCGGGCACGGTCGACGCGATGGTCCGGCCCGTCGTCGAGAGCAAGCAGGCCGCCGTGCCCGTCACCGGCACGCTCGTTCCCGCCCACGTGCGCGAGCCGGGCCCGGACCCCGCGCGGTCCCGCGAATGGCGGCTCCACGAAGCCTTCACGGCACTCGCCCACGGCATCCGGCCCGGCCCGGAGCCGGTGGCGTCCGCCGGGCGCCGGACCGGTCCGCTCGCCACGAAGGACGGCGAGCGGACCGAGGCCGTCTTCCGCAGCCGCGCGCAGCGGCACGGTCCGCTCTACACCAGCACCGCGGTCGCTCCCGAGGAAGTGCAGCGGGGCGGGCTGACCGGGAAGAGGCGGCGCGAAGTCCTCGACGAGGACCTCCAGCGCTCGTCCGCGGAGGCCCCGCAGGTCGTCGTCTCCAGTCCCGTGCTGTCCGTCGCGGCCGCGGACAACTCGAACGGCGGGGAAACGACTTACATCTACGAGCACCACGCCCCCGGCGGCGTGGACGTGGACGCCACCGCGGAACGGCGCGGCACACCGGTTCCCGGCGAGGGCCGGGTGCTGCACAGCCGGGTCGAGCCGGAGGACGTCCGGGGCTGGTGGCAGGTGAGGCGGACCCGGCACCGCGATCTGATCAGCGTCACCTGGCACGACAACCCCGCTTTCGCGGGGGTGCGGGCGCCCGCCGAAACCGGCATCGATCGGCTCGACGTCCTGACCGCGCGGGACGTCGCCGAGTTCGCCGTGCGCGGGTCCGCCCTCGTCGCGGCGCGGTTGGGCGTGCCGGTCGACGAGTTGGCGGGCCGGATCCGCGAGAAGGCCGCGTCCGCGTTCGAGTTGAGCGAGCAGGGCCTTGCGGAGGCGTTCCCCGATGACGAGGCCGCGCGGGACCGGTTGTCGCCGTACCTGAGTGCGTCCGGGGTGTACGACTGGGCGACCGGCCGGGTGGGGCTACGGGCCGGTGAGCCGCTGAGCGTAGTGGCGACCGCGTTGGTGAAGGAGGTCATCACTTCCTTCCGCGATGCGCCCGCCGTGGCGGCCGCGCGGTTCGACGGGGCCACCGCGGATCTGATGTTGCAGCGGGAGGTCGAGGACCACCTGCACCTGCTGGAGTGGGTGCGGTCGTTGGACGGTCCGCTGCCTGCCGAGCTGGCCGAGGTGCGGTCCTGGACCCCGGAGCTGCTGACCGAGGTGCTGCGGTATCGGTATCCGTCCACAACGGACCACGTCGACCGCTTCACGCTGGCGGTGGCGCAGGGTGATCCGGTCGTCGAACCGAGCCTCGGGCGGGAACGCCCCCAGGCGCCGGGCTGGATCGACGAGACGGACTGGCAGCGGCTGGCCACCCAAACCCACGACGCGATCGCCGGGTCCCTCGACTGGTTCGGCGAGCTGTCCACTCCGCTGGTGGGCCCCGGCGGCGTGGTCATGGGGATCCAGGTCGAGTACATGCGAGCGCTCGTCGACGCGCTCGACGAGTTCGACACGCTCTTCGACGACGCGACCGCCGTGCACCGTGCGTTCATCGTCGACACACTGCACGACGATCTGCTGCGTGCCGTCGAATGGGTCGACGCGTGGCAGGCCGAGCTGAGCGTCCGGGCCGCGCCGCCGCCGGGCTCGTCGATGCTCGAGCACCTGCGCAGGCAGGAGTTCTTCACCACCTGGATGGACACCGTCGGCGCGCCGCTCGACCGCCGGTTCCTGGGCCGGACGCAGGCCGGTGGCGAACTCGCGCAGGCGATCCTGGCCGCGGCGCTCGCGCGGCACATCGGCCCCGCGGACTTCGGGCGGTGGGTGGCCGTCGCCGAGGAGCTGCTACCCGCCGGCGAGGACGCACCGTCCTACCGCGACGGCATCACGGTGCGCGACCTCGTGGAGGTCGCAGCCGCGGTGCACGGCGCGGCCGACGGCCGCGGGCCCCTCGCCCGGATCCTGGACGGCATCGCCCGCGCGCAGCGGGAACCGGATCTGACGGCCGGTGCTCGTACGGCGCTGGACCGGGTCGCGGCAGAAGCGCGGCAGTTCGGCGAAGCCGTCGAGCGGTCGATCGCCGGCCGTGACCTGACCGCGGTGACGCAGGCACTGCCCGCCCTCCGCGAAAGCCTCGACGCCCTGGCGCGGGACCACGGCATCGACGTGTCCACGCCGGACTCGACGGCGGCCGGGAACGGCACGCCCGAACTGCCGGGCCGTCCGCCCAAACCCGCTCCGGGTGACACCATCATGGGCGCGGGTTCCGGCCCGTACGCCGTCGAACCGCCGACGGTGTGGGGCCGGGCGCAGCGGGCCGCGGCGCTCACCTCGATCGGCGGCGCGGCCGCCGTCTACTACCCGACCGGGGCGGCGCTGATGCGCCACTTCCTGGGCGGCACGGGACGGGACTTCCTCGTCGACCCGGACCGGATGATGCGTGAAATCCCGGGCCTGCGCCAGGACGCCGGACGGCAGGTGGCCTTCGAGGCACTGCGCCTGGTCCGGGCGGCCGAGGCGCGTGGCGAGTCCGGGACGTTCCCGTTCAGCACCCGCTGGCAGCGTTTCGACAACGAGCGCATGGTGGTGCAGAACGCCGACTGGCACCTGGCGCTCGGCACCTTCTACTACACCGTCAGCGGTGTCGTCGAGGTGGCGCCGGGGCCGGCCGGCACGCGGGTCGAGGTCCAGTACCAGGTCCACGTCTACGACCGGTACAACTGGCACTTCAACGTCACCACACCGTTCGGTGCCGGCGTCCGGATCAACCACTCGGTGTGGCAGGGGCTGCACCGGACGGGGCTCGCGCGCGAGTTCGACGTCGTGGGGTCGACGGGACCGAAGGTGCACCGGGGCACCGCCGCTTCCCTGCACGACCTCGCCGTTCCGCTCGAGCCGGCCCACTCGTGGTCCGGCCGGCTCCTCGCGGGGATCGGCTCCACCGGCCCGCTCGATACGGCCGGGCCGGACGGCCGCTGGCTGCACTACACGCGGCCGGGCGGGACCGACCTCTCGCTCAAGCTCGATCCGGCGACGGGGACGCTGGCGGCCAGCAGCGGCGCCGACACCGCCCGGGGCCTGCCCGCCTGGGACGCCGAGCTGAACTGGGACCCGGCGCTGAACGGCTACACCGGCGACGGGGTGCGGGTGCGCCTGATGTCCGGCGACACCCCGGTCCGCGACACCGAACAGGTTCCGGACCGGGTCGAAGTGACCTTCACCGGACAGGGCGCGCAGGTCACGCAGGTGCTGACCTTCGCCGGAACGCACACGCCCGGCGCCGTCGTCGTGGACACGCATCCGGTGCGGGCGGCCCGGGAGAACGAGCTGGCCAGGGCGGCCGCCGGCGCGATGCGACGGTTCCGCCGGACGCCCGCGGTGACCAGTTCCGGGCGGGACGTGCCGCTGTCCGGCCAGTGGCCGGACGCCGCCGCGACGACGACGGAGGCCGCCGTCGTCGAGGCCACGGTCCGTGAGCTGTTCGGCCGCGGGATCCCCGGCGCCGTGGAGGCGCAGGCGGTCGCCGACGTGTCCGGGCGCGGTGAGATGTGGGTCGTCCGCCTCGGCGACGGAGCGCAAGCCGGGATCCGGGTCCGGGCCGACGACACGGTCGACGGCTCGTGGCTCTACGTCTCCGGGCTGCGCGTCGATGGCGGGCAGGTCACCCAGACCGCGCCGATCGAGGTGGTCGTTCCCGCGGTGCCCGTGGACGCGGACGCCCGGGCGGAGGCGCTCGCGCTGACCCTGCGGCAGGCTCTGGAGCTGCTGCCGAGGGAACTGGAGAGGCTGACCGTCGGCGGCCGCGAGCCGGCCGACCTCGGCCGGCTGGTGCCCGACGACGTGCGGACGGAGCCCGCCGGCGCCACGGCCCGCGCGTGGCAGATCACCGACGCCGTCGCGCGGTGGCGGCGCGGCGAGGGGACGTCGCTGGGTGAGCCCGAGGGCCTGCGCACCGGCACCCTGCCGACCGCGGACGGCGGCGAGGTCGTGGCGCTGCACCGCAGCCGCGCGCACGCCCAGGACGCGCTCTTCATCGTCCGCGCCACCCGGCCCGAGGTCCTCGCCGAGGTCGGTGGCATCACCCGGACACCGGGCGGCGACCTGCGGTTCGACGACCTCCGGGCGCACGCCGAGCAACCGGGCACCGGCCAGGTGGCGTCGACCCGCGACCTGCTGGTCGCGGTCGATCAGCTGCGGGACTTCACCGGCTCCGTCTGGACCTACGTGCACCGTGCTCCCGCCGGAGTCGACCTCGACGCGACGCTGGCGCGCCACGGCGAAGAGGGCACCGGGAACGCCGAGGTCCTCCACGAGCGGATCGCGTTCGCCGACGTCGAAGGCTGGTGGGAGCACACCCTCGGCGAGAACGGGGAAGTGCTCTCCAGCAACTGGTACGACAATCCCGCCTTCACCGGGGCACGCGTGCCGGCCGAGGTGGTGGTCACGCGCCTCGACGACGGCGCGCGGGAGGAGCTGGCGGACTTCGCGAAGCGGAACGCGGGCGTGCTCGCCGACCGGCTGGGGGTGTCCGAGGACGAGGTGCTCCGCCGGATCGAGGCAAAGGCGGCATCGTCGTTCGAGCTGAGCGAGCGCGGCTTGACGGAGGCGTTCGCGGACGACGGGGCGGCGCGGGACCGGTTGTCGCCGTACCGCAGCGCGTCCGGCGTGTACGACTGGGCGACGGGCCGGGTGGGCCTGCGGCCCGGTGAGCCGCTGGGTGTGCTGGCGACCGCGCTGGTGAAGGAGGTCATCACCTCCTTCCGCGACGAGCCCTCGGTGGCGGCGGCGGAGTTCGACGGCCCGGTGGCCGACCTGATGTTGCAGCGGGAGGTCGAGGACCACCTGCACCTGCTGGAGTGGGTGCGGGCGTTGGACGGTCCGCTGCCTGCCGAGCTGGCCGAGGTGCGGTCCTGGACCCCGGAGCTGCTGACCGAGGTGCTGCGGTACCGGTATCCGTCCACAAGGGACCACGTCGACCGCTTCACGACGGCCATCCGCCAGGGCGACCCGGTGGTGGAGCCGAGCCTCGGGCGTGAACAGGATCTCTGGCTGCTGCGCGAGGCCGAGGACGTGCTGCGCGGCGGGCCGGGCGGGCACCCGCTGCACGTGTCCGCCCAGGTGACCGGTCCGGGCCGGGTGGCGTTGCAGTTCACCTACCGCGGCGGGCGTACGGCCACGATCTTCCTGCAGCCGACCGCCCGCGCCGAGGCGATCGCGGACCAGGTCCGGCTGATCGAGCAGCGCTTCGGCGCCGAGCTTCCGGTCGACGCCTTCGTCACCGCCGGTGAAGTGGAGGCGGTGCTTCGCGAGCTGGGCATCCAGGACCGCGCGGACGTCATCCTGTCCGCGCATCCCGACGGCGTCACGATGACCGCGCTGGACGGTGCGGGCCGGACGCACCGGATCGAGTTCCGGGCCGGCGACCGGGACCTGGAGGTGCATCCGGCCGTGCCGGGTGACGACGTGGTCCGCGTCGTGATCCCGACCCAGGCCGATCCGCGCGCCCGCCTCGCCGAACTGGTGGCGGCGGTGCGGGACGCCATCCCCGCGGGCCCGGACGCGACCGGCCCGGACCAGGGCCCCTCCGCGCCCGCGCCGGTGCCGCCGGCGCCGGCCTGCGCGACCACGGTGGCCAGGTCGCCGCACTGACCCACGAGGACCACGTCGAGATCGTGGTGCTCGACCGGTCCGGCCGCCGGCACCGCGCCGAGATCCGCCTCGGCGACGGTCTCTTCGTGGAGCCGCTCGCGCCGCTCGCGGGCGCGGACCGGTTCGCGGTCCCGGCGCCTGCCGACGGCCCGACCCGGACCCGGATGATCGAAGGCGAGCTGCGGGTCCTCGCCGAGCAGTGGGGCCTGGCCGACGCGGAACCCTTCGCGCCCGGCCCGCAGCCGGTGCAGTCGCCGGAACCGCTGCCGGTCACCCCGCGCCGTGCGCCCGTCGTGGAACCCGTCGCGCCCGCGTGGATCCGCCAGGGCGACGGCAGCGACGGTCCGATGCGGACACTCGCCGAAACCGTCGTCGCCCGGATGGCCGGGCACCCGGTCCAGGTCACCGCGACCCGCGCCGACACCGGCGAGGTCCACCTCCAGGTCACCTACGGCGACCAGCGGCCGTTCACCGTCGTGGTGCGCGAGGGCACCGAGGTGTGGCCGTACTTCCAGGACCTGCGCGACGGCGTGCCGGTGCGCGACGACACGTTCGGCCTGCGGACCGGCAACACCTACGACATCCAGCTGCCCCTGACGGCCCTCGGTGACACGCTGCCCGCCGTGGTGGCCGACGCGGTCCTGCAGATCACGCTGTCCCGCTTCCGCGCCCAGCTGAACACCCCGGACCCGGTCCGGTTCTCCCACGAACCGGGCGAAGCCATCCCGGCCGCGGTGGCCGAGCGCGGCGTGGCCCGCGCGGCCCTGGGCGGCTCGGCGCGCGACCTGCGCGTCACGGCGGGCCCGGACGCCGGCGCGGCCACCGTCCGCGCCACCGACTCCGGCGGCAGGCCCTTCCGCGTCGAGTTCCGGACCGTCGAGGGCATCGACGCGCCGCGGCTGCGGGTCGCGGCCGGCGACCACCTGCCGTACGTGGTCGAGGTGCCGCCGGGCACCACGCAGGCCACCCAGGTCCGGATGGTCGCCGACGGGCTGCGCAACGTCCTCGGATACCGGCACGCCGCGCTCGGGCGCCGGCGCCCGCCGCCGCCGCGTGGGGAGATCCCGCCGGACAGCCAGGCGGATCTGCTCCCGGCCGTTCCCGGACCGGGCGCGCATTTCGGCGTCCAGACGATGGACCTGACCGCCCTGTTCCCGCAGGTGCAACCGTTGCGCACCGCCGCGGAGCAGATCGCCGAAGACGTCGGTGAGCGACACGCGGAACTTGACCGCGCCCAGCAGGCTTACCTGGCAGCCCTGAACGCGATCGAGGATGACGAGGCCTACTTGCCGTGGGTCGCGCAGGAGTTGGCGGAGCGGCTCAAGGTAGCCCCCAACGACACTCAGGTGCTGGAAGCGCTGGAAGCGGCCTACGACCTGAGCCGTGCCGAGATCGAAGCGCGCATCGTCGAGCCGGCAAAGGTGCTCGACGGGGCACAGGTCATCGAACCGCCCCCGAAGATCGCGCGCGAGATCATCGGACGGACCGCGGTGGACATGATCCGCCTCGTCGTCGACCACCGCACTCGCCTGCTGGTCACGGCCGTGAACGCCGGGAACCGGATGGTCGAGGCCGAACAGCGGTGGCAGCAGGCGCGAGACCACGGTGCCCGTGAGATCGAGCGGATCCGCCAGGACGCCATCGAAGACGGGCTCCCCGAGCGGTACGCGAGCAACGCGACGTCGGCTGCCCTGGCGCGTGTCCTCGACGAGGGCAGGCGGCCGGAGTTCAAGCCCCGCGCCTTCCCGGACAACGCCGGCAAGATCAAGTTCGGCGCGCGCGCCTACGCACCCGGCGACCTGGTGGGAGTGCGCCGCGATCTGGCCCGCGGCGTGCGTGAGCACGAACCGGCCCGCCGCGCGGCCGAGAAACGGTACCGCGCTGCCGCTGCCGATCTGCGTCAGGCGCGCAGGAGAATGAACGAACGCCGTGGGTGGGCGCCCGGCCTGCTGCGCGGTGAGGGTGACACCGCCACCGATGCGCAGACGGTGGCCAACGCGCTGAGCCTCCCGGTGGACTACGTCACCGCGAGCCGTGCCGCCGAAGGCAGGCTGCCGTTCGAGGGCAACCGGACGGAGATCCTGCGCTTGGCCGCCGCGGAGGTCCGCACGCGGCAGGCCGAGCTGGACCGGGCGATCGAGGCCTACCTCGTGGCGGAACAGGCCCGCGACGAAGCGCACCGGGCCTATGTGGATGCTCTGCGCGACGTGATCAAGGCCGCCGCGAACGACGGGGTCAGGCTCGTCGAGATCGCGCAGCGCACCGGCCTGAACGACAGCGAGATCAGCCGGATCACGGGCCGCGTGGTCGCGCCCGGTCGCGCGGAAACCGAATCCCGCTACCGGCTGCCCTACGTCGACCGTTACCTCGAAGCGCACGGACGACTGGACAGGTTCGCACGCCGCTTCCTCAGTGCCGATGCGTTGATGGAGATCGACGAGTTCACCGCCAAGATCCAGGCGATCGACGTGAATTCGCCCGACGCGCTGCAGCAGGTGCTGGACCTCGGGGTGCCGCAGGACTTCGCGCTGATGCTGTTCACCAACCGGCTGTCCACTCGCGACATCAGCGACGTCCACCACCACCTCCTCAGCTATGCGCTCGACAACCAGTTCCTCGGCGCGGGCCGGGAGAACTCGGAAGAGGCCAAGACCCGCAGGAAGCAGGTGCTCGCGTGGCTGAAGCTCGAGCCGAAGATGAGCCTCGCCGAGCGGCAGCTGCGTTACCGGGCGGCTCGGGGCGACCTGGGCCGGATCCTGTACTCGGCGATCCGCGAGCGCGCCTTCGGCGCCGCCGCGGCCAGTGGTGCCGTCTACTACGGCTTGGTCCCCATGCTCCGGGCCGGGCTCATCGACAAGAAGAACATCCTGGAACTGCAGGGCAAACTCGCCGACGTCCTGATGTTCAAGATGTACCGCGAGCTGTCCGAGGACGTGAAGTGGCGGGCCGACGTCGGCTTGGTCGGCACTCGCTGGGACATCCCCGGCGCCGAGGGCTACGACCTCACGATGCTGATGGCCGAGTTCGCCTACCTCGGCGCGGAGCAGACCGACGACAAGGAGGCCATCAAACAGCTGCTCGGCGACGAGGCCAACACCACCTACAACCCGAAGTGGACCAACCAGCTCAAGCTCACCGTCGCCGCGGCGGTGCAGGTCAAGGCCGATCTCGCCGAGGGGAGGCTCACCGGCACCGCGGCCGAGGAGGCGCGCGCGCTGCTCGGGGACCCGGATTCCCTGACCTCGCCCATGGACAAGGCCGACTACCTCGACCAGCTCGTCCACAACGGTGAGACGCTGCGGTACCTGCTGCGCTCGGCCGGCCGTCCGGAGATGGCAGCGAGCCTGCCTGCCGAGGTGCCGGACATGTTCAACCCGCACCTGCTGGCGAAGCTGCGCGCCAACCGGATGACCGGGCAGACCTTCCTGCTGCACAAGGACAACGGGTTCGCCACCGTCGACCTGAACGGGCTGTTCCGGGCCGGCGATCCGGACGAGCGCGGTCTGATCCCCATGATGGCGCTGATGAAGCACCACCCGGAGTTCCGGAACAACCGGATCATCTGGGCGCACATGGGCGTCGGCAACTGGACGACCCTCACGGTCGACCACATCGACATGCTCGACCGGATGATGCAGCTGGTGCCCGGCCTGCACCTGGACTTCTCGTGGACCCCGCTCGGCCAGTACCTGCGCGACAACCCGGCGGTGTTCGAGCGGTTCATCCAGTTCGCGGTCAAGTACCAGGACCGGCTCATCTTCGGTTCGGACGGCATCAGCATGATGCCGAGCACGCAGCTGGACCGGCACGCCACCGAAATGGAGCCGGTCTACCGCGCGATCATCGAACGTCATCCCGATGGCGAGGCGATCGTCGCGAAGCTGCGGGGCGGCAACTACGTCCGCGTGACCGGCGACGCGGAGGGCGACGGGGGTCAGCGGTTCGTCGACGAGTACTTCTCCCGGCACCACAACGCCTGGCTCGAGGTTCTGTCCGGCAAGCCCCCACACGTGGTCGAGGGTTTCCACCGCAAGGCGAAGGAGCTGATCGACAAGGGGCTCGTGCCACATCCCGACCAGGCCGTCGGACCCGGTGTGGGCATGGGCGACGGCTCGGACGTCCGGTCCGCCGAAACCCCGGCCGATCGCAGCCAGCGGTTCGTCGACGAGTACTTCTCCGATCAGCGCGACGCCTGGCTCGCCACGATGGCCGACGCGCCGGAGTCGGTGCGTGAGGCGTTCCACGCCCGCGCTCAGCAGTTGTGGGACCAGGGTTTCCGGCCCCGCGACGGCCAGGCGGTGGGCCCGTCCGGCACCCGCGACGGGAACTGGCGCGAGAACCCGCAGATCCAGTCGTTGCACCACGCCTACCAGATCGCCTACGGCCCGTTCCGCCAGGCGGAGGGTGCCAAGCAGGTGGTGCGCGACATGAAGTCGCAGATCCGCAAGGCCGTGGCCGACCGTTTCGCCCAGATCCGCGACCGCAAGGGTCTCCAGCCCGTGGAGACGGACGAGCTCGGTCTGCAAGCCCCGGTCGAGGCGCTCATCGCCGCGCACTACGCGATGCAGGCGGCGGAGGGCCTGAGCCGGGAGGAACAGGAACAGCTCGTCGGCAAGGTGCTCGCTGATGTGTCGAAGACGGAGAATCAGCGGCTCGCGACGGAAGAGATGCAGGAGAAGCTCCACGCCCATTTCCGCAGGCGCGGATTGGTCGGCTGGACGACCGTCGCCGCCGCCGCGACAGCGGGAGCCACTGCCGCCGTGGCCGGTGCCGTTCCCGCGGCCGTGCTGGGGGCCGCGGCCGGTACCGCGTTCGTCGTGCGGTCCCTGCTGACGAACTTGAAGACCGCGCACACCCAGAGCATCCGGGTCGCCGTCGAATCGATCATGGAGCGCGAGCGCGTCGACGTGGAGTCGGTGCATCGCCTCATGAAGATGACCCGCAAGCTGATGGTCAACGAGATCTCCCCGGGCGGGCGGAAGTTCCGCGGCGACTTCGCCCACATCGTCGCGCGGGTGGTCACGCTGTTCGAACAGCGCGTCAAGGAGATGCTGAAGGCCTACATCGCCGCCGTCGAGCTGGGACTTCCCGAGAACGTGGACGCGCAGAGCCGTCGCGTGCTGGCGAACATGGCGTTCTCGCGGCTGAAGGACTACGTCAACCGCATCCTCGGCGCCACTTCGGACTCCATCAACCGGATGAACCCGACGGCGGGGGTGTTCGGCCGGCTCTCGCATGTGCTCACCGCCGGGACGTGGCTGGTCAACGCGATCTACCAGCTGTACCAGGCGGTGCACGCCTCCGGTATGACCGCGTGGGTGTCGGCGGCCTACCTGCCCTCGTCGATCCTGTTCGGGATCACCGCGATCCCGGCTATCTGGTCCTACTACGACCCGGTTTCGAAACCGGGAATGCGCAAGATCCAGAACATCGTCGCCTTCCCGTTGCTCACGATCGCCAACGCCGGTCTCACCGCGCAGTACATCGGCGATTTCCTCGCCGGCGGCGGAAGCGCCCTCAACATCGTCGTCGGGACCACCTTGACCGCCGCCACCGCGGCGCTGTCGAGGTTCGGCTTCCGGATCGAAGCGAAGCGGGGCCGGGTCGGCGCCAAGCTCGGTCCCGGCGCGATGTTCTTCGCGCAGAGCGCCCTGACCGCGATCGGCGCGTCGATGATCACCAGCAACCCGGTGGTGCTGGCGGCGACCGGAGCGTTCGCGCTCGCCGGCCCGGCGATCTACCTCGCCCGCGGCGCGTGGGCGAGGTTCCGCGCGATCGATCGGTTCAAGCCGTCGGTGCACACCCGCTACGAGGGCGGTGCACCCGCGCGGGCGCCGCGACCGGAGATAACCGCGTCGGCGTCCGGAGACGGCAGTCAGCTGGAGTGGGGCCGGGTCCGTCGGGGCCTCGACGCGGTCGGCCGGCTCGCGCACCAGCCCCACCCGGCCACCGCGGCCCAGCAGTCCGCGCTCGCCACGCAGGTCACCCGGAACCTGCGCGAAGGTGATGCGGAGAAGCTGGCCGAGCACACCCGGCGGTCCTCGCGCGGCCCGGCCACCGGTCCGGGGCCCCGTCGTGATCCGGCGCCGGGCCCCAGCCGCCCGGCCCGGACGGTGCACCGCGGGGACGATCCGTTCGGCACCGGCCGCGCCGACCGCGACACCGCCCCGCTTCCCGCGCCGCGCACCGGCCGCGACCGCGGCGGCCTCGCCGGTGGTGCGTTCGCCTACCACTCGCAGCCGGGCGAGACCCCGGGCGACGGGAGTGTGTTCGGGGAACCCGACGTCACCCCGTTCCGGGAGCGCGAGCACCACGTGCTGGGCCGGCCGTGGAACG
Organism: Amycolatopsis ruanii; assembly: GCF_003385175.1. Lineage (NCBI taxonomy): Bacteria > Bacillati > Actinomycetota > Actinomycetes > Pseudonocardiales > Pseudonocardiaceae > Amycolatopsis > Amycolatopsis ruanii. Next base: position 59,617 of record NZ_PQHY01000008.1, on the reverse strand, counting down.
TCGGGCAGGCGGCCGAACCGGACGAAGGCTTCGACGAGGCGCTCGCTGCGTGGATGCGCAACCACCACGGTGTGCCAGAGGCGGACGGGGTGTGGCAGTTCGCCGACCCGCAGGGCAACACCTTCCGCGCCCGCGTGACGGTCGATCCGGCCGCGCCGCGGCCGCGGCTGTACCCGCCGGGGGCCGACGGTCTCGCCGAGATCAGGCTGCCCGGGATGCCGGCCGAGCCGAGCCACCGCACCGTGCTCCTGGGCAAGACGATGACCCAGGCCCTGCGGCTGCTGCCCAACATCGTCCAGCCGGTGGCGTCCGCGCCGGTGGGCATAGCCGATCTCGTTCCCCGCCCCGGCACGCCACTGTCCGCACAGGACGCCGGCCGCGGCTTCGCCCGCCTGGTCCGGGGCGTCACGTTCGCGGGCACCGAGGTGTGGCTCGAAGACGCCCGCACCGACGAGAACTCGGTCCACCTGCGCTTCGCCTCCGCCGGCGAAGAGTTCGTCGCCCTGCGCACCTTCTTCTGGGACGGCGGCACGCTGCGGGCAGGGCACGACCACGTCGCCCAGTCCCCGGTCGCCACGGCCCTGGACGAGTTCCTGCGCGAGCGCTACCGCGAGTGGGGCGTGTCCTCTGTGGACGAGTCCGTGTCCGGCGAGACGGCGGTGACCAGGGCGCTGGCCGGTCAGGGCTGGGCTCCCGGACAGGAGGGTCCCCGGTCGGCGCGGGAGGTGCTGGCGCACCTGACCGAAGAGCTCCAGCACCTGCGCGACGGCCGGAGCCGCCTGGCGAAGCAGCTCGAACTCGGGGCGCGGGGCGGTGCCCAGCAGACCGCCCGCCGGTACGGCGCCGCCGACCCGGACACGCTCCTGGACACGCTGAACCGGCAGATCGCGGCCGTCGAAGACATCCTGGCGCGTGGCGGGGACGACGCGTTCGGACGGCCCGATTTCCCGTCACCGCGGGAAATCGCCGAGATCGGGGCGCCCGGCCGGGCCGCGCTGAGCGCGCCGCGGTCGGTCCGCCTCCGCGCGGACCTCTCCGCTCCGGAGCGCGAGCCGTCCTGGCGTCCCCAGCCGCCGGCCGTGCTCACCCTGGCGTCGGGAGCGGATCTGCCCCTGCAACGCCACGACATCGTGTACGACGAGATCACGATCGACGAGCTGCCCCGGCACGAGACGACCGGTGGCTTCGCGCGGACCGCCGGGGAAGCCTGGAACCTGCTCGCCGCCGACGGCAGGCTGACCGTGTCGCTGCCGGTGGCGGTGTCCCCGGACCACGTGGCCGAGGTCCGCGCGGGTCTCGGGAAGTGGTTCGCCCGCACGGAATACGTCACCGTGCCGGGGGAGCGGCCCCGGATCGTCGCCTGGATGCCGCGCGGCCGTCCGCTCCCGGTCCCGCCTCCCACGGGGCGCGTGCACCTCGCCGGTGCCGGCATCGCCGCGGCCCGGCCCGACGGCGAGTTCGACCACGTCCGGTTCGACGACCTGCCGCCCGCCGCGCTCGCCGGCCCGGCGATCGCCGCGGTCGCCAACGGCATGGCGGCCCTGCGCGACGGCGGCACCCTCGCCATCACCAGCAGCATCCGCACCGCGCCGCACCTGCCCGACCTGGTGCACGCGCTGGTGGCGTCCGGCGCCACCGCCATCACCGCGGACGGCGACGTCAACGTCGCCATCACCGCCGAGAAGGGCGAGCCGCGCGGCATCGGCCGGGTGTACCGCGAGGCCGTGCGCCGGCTCGAGGCGGCGGGCGCCGATCCCACCGACGCCGCGCTGGTGCACGCGCGGGCGCTCGCCGGAACGACCGGAACCACCTCCGGGGAACCGCGTCCGGTGACCCTGACTCTGGACAACTGGCGCCACGCCGACCTGAGCGGGGAGGCGCTTGCCCAGCTCGCCGACGCGCTCCCCGCGGGATCGACGATCCGGATCACCACCTCGTCCACCGCACCGGCCGGGATGATCCGGGTCGCGCTGGAGACGGCCGGCATCGCGGTGACCGCGGAGACCACCACGGGCAAGACCGTCATCACCGGGTACAAGCGGGAGGCCCCCGCCGCGCCCGTGCTCGTCGCACCGCCGGAGCCCGGCGACCGCCCGGCGGGGCTCGCCGGTTTCTTCCCGCACCAGGGGATCTGGGCGCCCGGGTTCGAGCACGCGGTGCGCGACTGGTTCCGGGGCCTCGGCGGATTGGCGGATGTCGTCGACGTGCGGGCGGTCAGCATGGGCGGGCGCGACACCATAACGGTGGTCGTCGACCTGGACCGCGGGCAGCCGCACGCCGCCACCCTGGAGGTGCGGCTGCACCGGGAGGCGGACGGACGAATCCGGGCCGAGCACCGGTACCCCGGTGCCCCGGACGCGCCGCCGCGGGCGCGGGGACTGGCCCGGGTGACACCACTGCTCGATGACATCTACCGCGAAGCGGGTGTCGCGGAGGTCACCCAGGAGGTGTCCGGGCAGCGCGGCGTGCACCTCGTCGAGGCCGGATACGGCTGGCACCCGGGCGAGCGGGGCCGTCAGGACGCCGCCCGCGCCCTGGCTCACCTGCGGGACATGCGGAACGCGATGGCCACCGCGGTACGCCGGAACCAGCCGTTCGAGGTCACGTACGGAACGCTCCGCGAACCCCGGACGCGGCGCGCGATCGTGCAGGCCGACGCACTCCTGCTCCGGGCCGCGGAACACGAGTTCGGCACCGCGGGATACCCCACCGCGCGGGAAATCTTCGATTTCGGCCGTCCGCACGTGCGTCTCGGGTTCACCGATCCCTGGCCGGGCAAGGACGTGCTGCGATCGATCGGGACCTGGACCGCGTACCGGGAACCGGCCGGGGCCACGGGTACCGGCGGAGCGGCGGCCGTGTCCCGAGCGGTCCCGGCGGCGCCGGCCGTGGTGCTCGACGGCGCCGACGCCGGGGCGATCAGGGTCCGCGACGGCGAACCCGCCCCGGAGATCGTGCTGCGGGGCGTCCGGCCCGACCGGGAGACCGGCGGCGTGGCCGGCGTGGTCGACGCCGCCTGGTCGAAGCTGCGCCACGACGGCCGGCTGGTGGTCGAGGTCGAACCGGGCGTGCCGGTGGACGCCGTCCGCGAGGCGCTGGAGTGGTACTTCACCGAGGTCGGCGCCGAGATCGGCTACGACGGTCACGGTCGCGTCGTCGGCTGGTCCAAGCGCGGCCGTCCGGTCTACCCCGATCTGCCGGCGGGACCGCGCCTCGACGTGGCCGAGGATGTCGCGGCGTCGTCGTTGCCGCACGGGGACTTCACCTCCGTCCACTTCGCGGGCGTGCGGGAGACCGCGTTCACCGGACCGGCGATCGGCGCGCTGCCCAACGCCTTCGACGTCCTGCCCGAGGGCGGCCGTCTCGTGATGACCACCGGCGAGGACGTGGCCGCCCACTTCGCCGACCTGACGGCGCAGGCGATCGCGCTGGGAGCCACCGAGGTGGACTTCCGCGGCGTCTGGACGGGCAGCGCCGCCGTCGAGATGGTGAAGGGCGATCACGACGCGGCCCGGTTCGCCCACGTGTACGCGGAGGCGGTGTCCAGGATCGAGGCGGCCCTGGCCCGGGGCGACGGCGACGAGGCCGGGCTGCGTGCGATGCTCGCGCACGCGCGGGACGAACACAGCCGTCACCTGGCCGCCGCGCAGGGCTCGGCACCGTCGGCGGACCGTCCCGTGCGGGTGCGTCTGCACCGGCTGCCCGCCGAGTCGCTGACGCCGGAGGCGATGCGCCTGCTGGGTGCGGCGATGCCCCTGGCGTCCACAGTGGAAATCGCGGTGGGGGCCGGTGCCGACACGTCCCGGATCGTCACCGCGCTCGCCGGGTCCGGTGTGGACGCTCAGGTGCACCCGGCGCCGGGCGGGTTCACCGTGTTCGGCACCAAGCAGTCCGACCCGCCGCCCGCTCCGGCGCCCGACCCGACGAGTGAGCCACCCGCGCCCGCACCCGCGCCACGGCCCGTGGTGACCAGCGCCGCCGAGGTCCTGGGCGCGGTGCGGCTGCTCGGCGACGCGCTGCCGGACCGCACGCGGGAAACGGCCACCGGCAGCGTGGTCCAGTTCCGCGTGGACGGCACGCCGGTCACGATCTTCCTGAGCTCCGGCGAGCTCCTGAACACCGCTGAGGAGACGGGCGAACCCGTCGTCGCCCGGTCGTCCGTCATCGCCGAGGACGGGGACCACCGGATCCAGGTGGAACTCGCCGCGGGCCTGAGCCCCCGCCAGGTCGGCCGCGAGATCGCCTACCACCTGGGGCGGTCGCTGCACGAGCTGAAGCAGCAGCGCCAGGGCCTGTTCGCCGGGCTGCTCGGCCGCAAGAAGCCCGGGCTGACGCCGGATCTCGCCGGCCGCCTGATGATCCTCGAGGCGATGGCCCGGCAGCGCGAAGCAGGCGACACCCCGGTCCGGGACCTCGCCGAGATGACGCGCTTCCTGGACCGGATCGCCGCCGACCTCCCGGCCGGGCTGGGCATCCGCCAGGTGCAGGCCGACCACCTGACCGAGAAGACCCTCCGGATGCTGGCCGAACAGCCGGCGCCGGACGGTTCGGTCGCCCCGCGGACCACCCGGCGCGGCGAGGACCCGTTCACCGTCAACCGGTTCGACCCGGCGTGGCAGGGCGCGGAGATCCCGGTGACGCCGGCCCGCCGCGCGCCGTCGGTGCCCTTCGACGTCCTGCGGGAAACCGTGGCGCACGGCGACAACGCCTACGCGCTGCTGACCCAGGACCTCGATCTGCCCGCGCTGCACCGGACCTTCGGCGACCTGCTGCCCCAGGCCGTGGAGGTCGCGCACATCCACGGCGCCGAGTACCTGGCCCGGCTCGCGCAGCGCTGGCAGGGTGATCTGCGCACCGGGCTGAACGCCGCGCTGAACGCGACCCCGCCGCGCCCGGTCCCGCGGACGCTCGCCGACGCGGCGCCGTGGTTCGGGTTCCGCGCCGACGATCTCCCCGCGTTCACGGCCTGGCTGGCGCGGGCCGGCATCCCGGCCGGCCTGACGCAGGCGGACCTGCTGCGCCTGCGCGAGGTCGCCGCCCTGCTGGTGCTGGGCGACCACTTCGTCACCGGCCCGGTCCGCAGGCAGTTCGCCGAAGCCGAGCCCACCGCGATCGGCGACGCGTTCCACAGCCTGCCCGCCGGCCTGCCCGCGGCCGCGCTGCTGCCCGGCTCGGACGCCGACTTCGTGCCGGCGGCCCGCGCGGAGATCGCGCGCCTGCCGCAGGCGGAGCAGGTCCGCCTCGCCCGCACCGCGCGGACGCTGCTCGACCTGTACCACCAGGGCAGGAACATCCCCGCCGGCGCGCCCGAGCGGATCCAGGCCGCGCTGCACGCCCACGGCCCGGAGTTCGCCGCGTGGATGGTCGGCCAGCTCATGGGCGCGGCGGTCACCGACGGCTTCGCCCAGCGCGACGTCGCCGCCGAGCTCGCGACGGCCGAAGCGATGCACCACCTGCCCGAGACACCGGAACCCGCGACGCAGCCCGATTTCGCCCCGGACCGGCGCGTGCGGACCCAGCTCGACGAGCTGGCGACGCTGGTCGGGGCGCACCAGCGCGGCTGGGCCGCCCTGGCCAGAGCCACCGAGGGCGGTGACGAGCCGGCCGCCGTCGTCGAACGCGCCGAGGAACTGGCCGCCCCGCTGACCGGCGTGCTGGACTCGCTCGGACCCCGCCTCGACGCGCTGTCGGCGCAGATCGACGAACTTATCGCGCGGCACGAGACGCGGGAGACCGAGACGGAGGTCGCCCTGACCCACCGGTACCGCCGCCTCGCCGGGGTGCTGGAGCTCGTCCGCAACCGCCGGGACGACCACCAGGCGCAACTGGAGCGCGCCGACCCCGCCCCGGTCCGGCTGCACCTGTGGACCCAGACGGCCGAGGAGGCCCGCGCCGCCGAGGCGGCGAACGAGCCGTTGCCGGACCTGGACGGCGAAGCGATCTCGTCCGCGACCGCCGAGCGGTACATCGAGATCTCGCAGCGCAACCTCGAACGCGCGGTCCAGCGCGCCGAGGAGCTGCGGCGGCCGTTCGAGGTGGCCCTGTCCGAGCTGGTGCGGGAGATCGAGTCGCTGCGCCGCGTGCACGAGGAGCACCCGCGGCTGGCCGCCCACGGCGAGGACCTCGACCCGGCGCAGGACGGGTCGCGGGCGCTGCGCCCGGATCCCCTCGGCGAGGACAAGCAGACCGCGGCGACCCTGTCCGAGCGCGACCTGGCCGCCGTCGCGCGGATCTTCGACCTCGTCGAGCAGCACCAGCGGGTCGTCCGGTTCCTCAACGAGCAGGGGCACGAGGGCGCCCGCGCCCGCGACTTCACCGGCCTCACCGATGTCGAGCCCGCGGTGCGGCGCGGGGTGGCCGAACTGGAGGCGGTCGAGGACGACCTCCGGCGCCTGGTCAACGGGGACGCCACCGGCGAGGACCACGGCCTCGGCCTGAGCGTCGGCATCGCCCGCAGCGACCACCGCTTCAAGCTGCTCGAAGACGTCATGCGGGTCCACCCGCGCTTCCGCGACCGCCGGGGGAGTGTCTACTACGGACTGACGCTGCTCGCCCAGATGCGCACGGCCGCGGAACACCCGGCACCCGGGCTCGCGTACGCGCTCGAAGCGACGCTGACGGAGAAGTTCGGCGACAAGAACGTCAAGGGCGTCCTCGACGACCGGCTCTACACCATCAACCTGCAGCAGAGCAACGAGTTCGCCATCAAGACGCTGTTCACTCCGGTGGACGAGCAGGAGCCGCCGGACGCGGTGGCCTCCGCCGAGCCGTCGTTCCACAACGTCGTCAAGGTGACCTGGTGGTCGGGCACGGACGCCTCGCGCGGCGGCCGCCTGTTCCGGTCCGGCTTCACGTTGCAGTTCAACGTCGGCCCGTCGCTGGAGCAGATCGAGGCGGGCACGCACCCGCTGGCGGAGGAGTTCCGCCTGCGGGCCAAGGCGAACTGGATCGAGCAGCACCACGAAGGCGTCCGCATCACCACGCGCGCCGACCTGGACGCGTTCATCGCCGAGCACGGCTCCGATCCCACCGAGGGCGTGCAGCTGGACATGCCGGCGATCGTGCCGGTGATGTGGGTCGACGGCGGCCAGCTGATCGTCGCCGTCCGCCCCGACGCCGGCCGCGACGAGGTGGTCCCGGCGCTGCGCGGGCTGCTGGTCGAGGAGGTCGCCGCCTACCGCTCGCAGCTGCCCACGGCCGGTGTCCAGGCCCGGACCACCCTGCTGGTCCAGCTCGGCAGCGGCGCGGGTGTCGCGGCGGGCACGCTCGCCTCGCTCGCGCTCGGCCAGGGACTCAGCGCCATCTACCTGATCGGCCGCGGGGTCTTCCTCGGCTGGTCCACCGCGGTCGCCCCGGCCGCGTACTACATCTCGATGGCCAAGCAGACCGAGGCCGCCAACGAGATGCGCCGCCTGCGCGCGTTCATCATGCGCGGCGGCATCGGCCCCACCGCCGAATCGCTCGCCCAGGGCGCGCACGACACGGCGACGACCCTGCAGCCGCTGGCCGAGCTGACCCACACCACGGTGCCGGACGCGCCGCCGCCGGAAGCACCAGGGCTGCTCACCGGTGACGAGCTGACCGATCTCCAGCAGCGGATGACCCGCCTCGGGGCGGAGCTCGCCGAGCAGGTGGCGGCGCAGCGGTTCCCGCAGAGCTACCTGCACAACGCGGAGCTGCGGAAGACCTTCGCGGAGATGACGGAGGTGCGCTGGGAGGACGAGCGCATCGCCGAGCAGGACGCGGGCACGCAGTCCGTGCGCGACGCCGGCACCCTGGTGCTGAAGCTGCCCACGGGCGAGACGCTCAAGGTCTCGCTGGTCATCGGCGCCGTGGAGCGCTCGTTCCAGCTGCTCAAGGGCGGCGACGTGCCGTCCTCGGAACAGCGCTACTGGATCGGCGTGTCCCCCAACGCCTACCTCGGCGGGGACGCCGCGATCCGCGCCGCGCTGGCCGAGCAGCTGGTGGACGTGGTGACCAAGGGCTCGCAGCTGTGGATCCAGCCCACCCTGCAGTCGCTGGCGAAGGAGAACTTCACGACCCTGCCGCTGGAAGCCGCGATCACCACCGTGTTCAACCTCTCCGCGGGCAGCCCCGAGCTGATCACGCCGCTGATCATGGGCAGCGCCGGGTCCCGCGGCGGGTTCATGTCGTCGCGCTACCTCAACTTCAAGTACAACGCGCTGGCCCGGAAGCTGTGGGAGGACGCGGTCCGGGAACGCCAGGGCCTCAAGGCGCTCATCGGCGCGAGCTCCAAGATCCAGATGGCGCAGACGTCGGTCCAGCTCGTCGGCGCCAGTGTGGCGGTCAACCGCGGAGTCGCCGCCGAAATCGCCCGGCACCTGCCGGCCAAACCCGCGGTGGAGCTCGCGCCGGACACGGTGCCCGGCCTGGTCGCCGAGGCCGCGGAGAAGTTCCGCGCCCGCGCGATCACCCGTCCCGGCATCCGATCGGCGCGGTTCCTGACCGCGGAGGAGGTCGCGGCCGAAAAGGCGCAGGCCGAACACGAGAAGGCCGTGAAGGCCGTCGCCGCGGCGGAGAAGGCGGTCGACCAGACCGCGGACGAGGTGCGCACGGCCGAGAAGGAGAACGCCTCGCCCGACGTGCTGGCCGAGAAGGTCGTGGCCGCGGAGGCCGCCGTCGCCGCGCTGGAAGCGGCCAAGGCGGCCGAGATCCGAGCGGAGCGCGTCGCCGAGGAGAAGGCCGAAGCGGCCAGGGAACCCGCTAAGCGCAAGGCCGCGGGCGAGGCCTTCACGCCGGAGGAGATCGCCGCGGCGGTCCGCGAGGGTGACGGGCTTACGGTGGTGATTTCGGCCAACCCGCGCCTGCGCACGCCGAAGGTGCCGGGCGAGCTGCGCGTCAAGATCGGCGCCACGGCGGAACTGCCGGGACACGTCTCGCCGATGCTCACCCACGGGCCGATCTACAAGAACGGCAACACCGACGTCCGCGAGTTCGTGATGCGGCTGCCCGCGCAGTGGACCGCCGACGGCACCCGGGTGACGGCCGAGCGCCTGGAAAGCTGGATGCACCGGCACGCCGACGACCTGATCGAGCGGGAACGGTTCATGCACCGCCGCGAGATCCGCCAGCTGGGCATCGCCGCGTTCGGCCGCGCCATGGGCAGCGGCGCGGTCAGCGCCGCGGTCAGCGTGCAACAGGGCAACACCGCCGCGGCCGGGCAGTCCGCCACCGAAGCCGGGCAGCGGACGGTCGACGGCGCGATGCGGATGGTCACCGCCCGCAACGCCATCGAGCGGACCGCGGCCCGCATGCTCAAGGAACTGAACCCGCAGGTGGCGACGGCCCGCGTCATGGACGACTGGGCCTGGGCCCTGGCCACCGAGGTCCGGGAGACCGACGCCGACCTGCGCGAGCTGCTCGGCAGCCACCTGGACGACCCCGCGCTGCGCAAGACGGCGCAGGAGATCCTCGACCGCCGCGCCGAGCTGCCCAAGCCCGGCGCCCTGTTCGAGGAGTTCGAGCGCATGCGGGAAAGCGGCGAACTCACCGAACGCGTCAAGCACCTCGCGAAGGTGCTGCGGTACGGCAACGGCGAGCTCGTCCTGCACATCGACAAGGTCGCCAAACCCGGACCGAAGGAACTGTGGGCCAAGCTCCGCGGCGCGCACCGGCAGCAGCTGATCTTCCGGTTCGTCACCGGCATCCCGGGCGAGCCCACGCGGGTGCTGGCCAACGCGATCGACTCGCACTTCCTGGTCGTCGGCGAGAACGTGGACGAGGCGCTCGACCGGATCTCGCGGATCGTCGCGGTGTACCACCACGGCCCGACCGGCGTGCCCGGCGCGCTCAACCTGATGCTCGACGAGCTCGGCCCGGGCAACGTCGGCAGCTTCCTCAACCGCGCCACCACCGAGGTGCTGCGGCCGGCCCCGAAGCCGAAGCGGCCCGGGGAGGCGGCGCCGGCGGACCCGACCGTGCGGAACATGGTCATGCAGGCGCTGTCCGGGATCGTCTCGACCACTGTCAACGTGATCTCGGCGAGCTGGTTCCGCCGCGGCGACTTCCTCAAGAGCGAGCAGTTCCGCTGGCGCTACGCCTACGACGGCGCGGTCATGTCCGAGGACCGCGACCAGCTGGCCCAGTACTTCGCCAAGCGCACGGCCGAGTACAGCCGTCGTCAGATGCTGGACCTGCTGGAGTTCGCGGAGGCGGCGGGCTGGTACGCGCCGAAGACGGTCGAGGTGCTGCGGGAGGTGCTGGCCGAGGGCACGAAGTCGGCCGCCGAGGTGTTCGTGCGCCACGGTGTCCGTGCCGACCAGTTGCCGGAGCAGTGGACCTGGTCCGATCTCGACCAGCACGTGCGCGACAACGAGCCGCCCGCACTGGCCCGGCGCGAGGCCGAGGAGCTGCTGGTGCGGATCGAGACCGAGATGCGGGAGCTGGACGTGCACCCGGCCGACCGCGACCTGGAGCACCTGGCGCTGCGTGAACGGTGGGGCGAGACGGTCATCGCCCTGGCCCGGTCTCAGCCGGGCGCGGCAGGCTTCTACAACCGCAACGTGCGCGTCGAAACCGGTTTCGGACCGGTCAACGTCCGCATCCCGGTCGACGGCGCGTCCTCTGTGGACCTGCGCGTCTGGCACGAGGCGGACCTGCTCGCCCGGCTGCGGCCGGTGCTGCCCGGCATGGCCACCCAGCTGCCCAACGTCTCCCAGATGTGGCAGTCGCTCGGCGCGAACCAGGTGCAGACCTTCGAGGAGGGCCGCACGCTGGCGCCGGGGGAGCCCGTGCCGGACCACACGCTCGACGCCATCGCGCGGCTGTTCGCCGAAGCGAGCCGGGTGCGGGCGGCGGAACTGCCGCCACTGCCCGACGGCTGGCCGCTCAGCGGCGACACCGCCTCGTTCGGGCGGCGGCTGTCCGACCTGACCGAGCAGGTGCACGCGCGGGCCGTCGCGGAGCACGGCGACCTGCTGAACGTCTTCGCCGTGCCGGAGCGGCCGCTGGCGGCCGTGCGCGAGGGCTGGAGCGAGCTGACCCGGCGGCCGTTCGGCCTGGTGCACATGAACCTGCACCGGGGCAACGTCCTCGTCCGGGACGACGGCGCCGCCTTCCTGGACTGGGAGCTGGCGCTCTACGGCGATCCGGTCGCCGAGATGGCGCGGCACCTGCACCTCATGCGGTACACGGCGGAAGAGGAGGCCCGGCTGCTCCGCCGCTGGGCGGAGGTCATGCCGGCCGAGGCGATCGCCGGCTGGGAAGACGACCTGCCGCGGCACCGCGCGCACTTCCAGATCAAGTCCGCGATCGACGACACGATCCGGGTGGCGGAGGCGTTCGCCGATCGGGACACGTCCCCCGAGCGCAAGGCGGAGCTGGTGGCGGACCTGACCGCCAAGCTGAACCGGGCGCACGAGCTGTGGGGCACCGGCCGCGTCTTCACCGTCCGCCAGGTCCGGCTGGCGGTGGAGGAACACGTCTCCGGCCCGCTCACCGCCGAGCCCGACGTGGAGCGGCCGGAACTGCCGTCCGGCCCGCTGGAGCCGTCGGTGGAAACCGCCCGCGCGGTGGCGGTGCAGGCGGGCCTGGACGTCACCGACGTCCGGATCCGGATCGTGAGCGACCCGGAGATCCTCGCGCTGATGCGCGAGGAGGGCGTGCTGGGCATGACGCCGACGTTCACCGAGGACCAGATCTGGCTGGCGCCCGAGGCGTTCGCGTCGGTGGACACGCTGGCCCGCGTGCTCGGGCACGAGCTGGCGCACGTCGGCCAGCTGCGCCTGGGCGTCCGGCCGACCGCGAACCTCGTCCCCCTGCTGGAGAGCAACGCCGAAGCCCACGGCGACGCGGCCGTGGACCGCCTGCACGGCCGCCACGCCCGTCCACCGATCGTGGAGCCGGACCAGCTGCCGGCCCCCGAGGGCGAGGTCGTCCCGTTCCTGTTCCACGGCGCACACGACACGGCGGCCGGGGCGTTCGCGGCCGACCGGGCGGTGCGCGCGCAGCTCGGTGAACTGGTCACGCTCGCCGACGCGGCCCGTCGTGGCTGGGCGTCGCTGGCCGAGGTGACCGAGCGGCTCGGCGACCCGGTCGCCGCGGTCGAGCGGGCCGAGGAACTGGCGGCGCCGCTGACCGGGTTGCTGGACGCGATGGGACCCCGCGTCCAGCGGCTGTCCGGGCAGCTCGACGAGCTGATCGCGCGGCACCAGGCCGGGGACAGCCGGACCGAGGCCGCCCTCACCGACCGGTACCGCCGGCTGGCCGGGCTGCTGGAGGAGATCCGGAACCGCCGGGAGGACCACCGGGCGCAACTGGCCCGCGCCGCCGTCGCGCTGGTCCGGTTCACCCTGTGGACCGGGATCGCCGAGCAGGCCCGCGCGGCCGAGCAGGCGAACGAACCGCTGCCGGATTTGGACGGCAGGCCGGTCTCGCCGGCCACCGCCGACCGGCGCGCCGAGGCCGCGCGACGGGGGCTGGACCGTGCCCTGCGGCGCGCCGACGAGCTGCACACCCCGTTCGCGGCGGCGTTGTCGGAACTCGCGCGGGAAGCCGAGGCGCTCGACCGGGTGCACCAGGAGAACCCGCGCCTGGCCGTGCACGACGAGGGCATCGACCCGGCCCAGGACACGCGGAAGATGCTGCGCGCCGATCCGGTGGGCGACGGCCCGCTGACGGTCGCGGGACTGTCCGAACGCGACCTGGCTGCCCTGGAACGGCTGTTCGGCCTCGCCGAGCAGCACCAGCGGGTCGTGCATTCCCTCACCGCGCGGGGCCTGGCCGGAACCAGGGCCCGCGACTTCACCGGCCACGCCGACCCGCAGGCGGTGGCCGAGCTCCAGGCGCTGGAGGACGACCTCAAGCGCCTGGTGAGCGGTGACGCGGCGGGTCGCGACCACGGCCTCGGGCTGAACCAGGCGGTCGGCCGCGGTGACGAGCGGTTCCTCCTCGTCGAGGACGCCCTGCTGACCCACCCCCGCTTCCGCGGTCGCGGCACCGACGTCTTCGCGACGCTGAAGCTGCTCGCGCAGCTCCGCACGGCGGAGGAGCACCCGGCGCCCGGATTCGCGCACTGGCTGCGGAGCCTGCGCGAGCAGGGGCTCGGTTTCCCGGACACCAAGGGGGTGCTCGACGACCGGATCTACCACGTGCGGGTGACGCAGACGGCCGAACTCCCGGTCATGGCGCTGTACACGCCCGTGGACCAGCAGGAACGGCCGGACCCGGTCGACGCCGCCGAGCGGTCGTACCACAACGTCGACAAGGTCAGCTGGTGGTCGGGCACCGACAAGTCGTCCGGGGGCAGGCTGCCGCGCGCCGCATTCACCCTGCGGACCGAGGTCGGGCCCTCGCTGGCCGAGATCGAGGCGGGCACGCACCCGCTGGCCGCGGAGTTCCGCCTGCGCACCAAGGCCGACTGGATCGAAGACCGGTTCGGCGTGACCATCTCCACCGAGGCGGACCTCGAGGCGTTCATCCAGCGGCACGGGTCCGACCCGACCGAGGGCCGGGACCTGCCGGTTCCGGCGGCGGTGCCGGTGCCGCTGATCGAGGCGTCCCAGGTGGTCGTCGTGGTGCGGCCGGACGCGACCCGTGCCGAAGCGGACGCCGCCCGGGACCGGATCCTCCCGGCGCAGATCGCCGCCTACCGGTCCGAGCAGCCCTCGGCGGGGGTGCCGATCCGCGCCAACCTGATGGCGCAGCTCGGCGGCGGTGCCGGCGTGGCCGCCGGGACGCTGGCGGCCATCCTGAGCGGCCAGGGGCTCAGCAGCATCTACCTGGCCGGCCGCGCGGCCTACCTCGTGTGGTCCGTCCTCGCCGGCCCGGTCGCGGACCACATCTCCTACGCCAAGCTGGTCGACGCGTACAACGAGTTCCGCCGCCAGGACGCGGCACTCATGGGACGCGGCTTCGGCGCCAACGCGAGCGCGCTCGCCCAGGGCGAGTACGACACGAGCACCGCGTTGCGGCCCCTGGCCGAACTCGCCGGCACCCCCGTGCCGGACGTCGCCCCGCCCGAGCGGCCGGCCCAGCTGACCACCGCGCAACTGGCCGAGTTCGAGGAGCTGATGAGCCGCGCCGGCGCGGAGGTCGCGGCCCGGATCGCGGACGGCGCGTTCCCGGAAACCTATCTGTACAGCACCGATCTGCGGCAGACGTTCGCCCGGATGCGGTCGGTGCGCTGGGAGGACGAGCGCATCGCGTCGCGGGACGCGGGCACGCAGTCCGTGCGGGACGCCGGAACGCTCGTGCTCGAACTGCCGAGCGGGGAAACGCTGAAGGTCTCCCTGGTGGTGGGCCGCCTGGAGCGCTCGTACCAGATGCTCAAGGGCGGTCACGTCCCTGCCCGGGAACAGCGCTACTGGATCGGCATCTCGCCGAACGCCTTCCTCGGCGGGCCGGACGCGGTTCGCGCCGCCCTGTCCGAGCAGCTGGTGGACGTCGTGGTCAAGGGCGAGCAGATGTGGATCCAGCCCACGCTGACGACCCTGGCCAAGGAGCACTTCCCGACGCTGCCCCTGGAAGCCGCGATCACCGCCGCCTTCAACATCGCCGCCGGCAGCCCGGAACTGATCGCGCCGCTGGTCGCCGGCAGCGCCGGGACCCGCGGCGGGATGATGTACTCGCGGTTCCGCACCTGGTCGGACCTGATGCTGTCGTTCAAGCTGTGGGAGGACGGCGTCCGGGAGCGCCAGGGCTTCCAGGAGATCATCGGCGTCGGCGCCAAGATCCAGGCGGCCGACACCGCGCTGCGGCTGATGGACACCGCACACGGGATCGTCCGGAGCGTCCGCGCGGAGATCGACTCGCATCTGCCCCCGGAACCGGAGCGGCCCCTGGTGCCCGCCGATCCGGCCGAGCTGATCGCACGGGCCGCCGGTGAACTGGCCGCCCGCGCCATCACCCGTCCCGGGGTGAAGGCGGCGCGGTTCCTGACCGCCGAGGAGCTCGTGGCCGAACGGGCGGCGGCCGAGTGCGAGGCCGCCAAGAACGCGGTCGCCGCCGCCGAGAAGGCCGGGGACGCCACCGACGCGCTCGTCGAGGCCAGGGCGGAGGCCGAGCGGGCCGCCCGGGAAACGGCGGCCGCCGCCGAGGAGCAGGCGAAGCGGAAGGACTCGGGTGAGGCGTTCACCCCGGCGGAGATCGCCGCGGCGATCCGCGAGGGCGACGGGCTGACGGTGGTCGTCACCGCGCACCCGCGCCTGCACACCCCGAAGGTGCCGGGCGAGCTGCGGTTCACCTTCCGCGTCGCTGACGACCTGCCCACCACGGTCGCGCCGATGACGACCCACTCGGCCATCTACAAGCGGGGTGTCACCGACGTCCGGGAGTTCCACACCTACCTGCCCGCGCAGTGGGCCGGCCGCATTGCCGCGGACGACCTCACGACCTGGATCCACCGCCAGACCGACGACCTCATCGCGCGCGAGCGGTTCCTGCACCGCCGGAGCAGCAGGCAGCTCGCCATGGCCGCGTTCGGGCGAGCGATGGGCAGTGGCGCCGTGAACGCCGTGGCGAGCCTCGAACAAGGCAATACCGTCGCGGCCGGGCAGTCCGCGGCGGAGGCCGCCCAGCGGACCGCGGACGGCGCCATGAGGGTTGTCACCGCCCGGGCCACCGTCGACCGGTACGGGGTCAAGATGCGGAAGGAGATGCCCGCTACCGGTGCGACCCCGCGTGTGATGGACGACGTGGCGTGGGCGACCGCCACCGAGGCGCGGGAGACCGAAAGCCGGCTCCGGGCGCTGCTCGGCCGGCACCTCGACGACCCCGTGCTGGGCGCGAAAGCCCGGGAGATCCTCGCCCGGCGCGGGCCGGAAGCCGCCCCGCCCGGCACGGCGATCGCGGAGATCCGCCGGATGCGGGACACCGGTGAGCTGGCGCGCCGGGTCAAGCACCTGGCCGAGGTGGTCGACCACGGCGACAACCACCTCGTGCTGCGGATCGACCGCGTGCCCCGGCCGGGGCCCTTCGAGCTGTTCGCCAAGTTGCGCGGCGCGCACCGGCAGCACCTGCGGGTCCACTTCCTGCCGGGCGTGCCCGGTGACCGCACGCGGGTGGTCCGCAACTCCGCCGACTCCAGCTTCCTCGTCGTCGGGGAGGACGTGACCGAGGCGCTGGACGCGATCTCCCCGATCGCCGAGGTGTTCCACCGCGGCGCGGCCGGCATGCCCCGCGGGCGGACGCTGCTGGTCAACGAGCTGGGACCGGGGAACGTCGGCGGCGCGGTCAACCGCGGCACCACGGAGGTGCTCCGGCCGGAGCCGAAGTTGCGCAACTTCGCCCTGCAGATGGTGTGGGCGGCGGTGTCGAGCTGGGCGAACATGCGCACGACGATGTGGGCCGGGCGCGGGGAGTCCCTCGACCTCGATCTGTACCGCCAGGGTTACGCCTACGACGGCGTGGTGCTGTCGGCGGACCGGGACCAGCTGGCCCAGTACTTCGCGAGGCAAACGGCCGAGTACAGCCGTCGTCAGATGCTGGACCTGCTGGAGTTCGCGGAGGCGGCCGGCTGGTACGCGCCGAAGACGGTCGAGGTGCTGCGGGAGGTGCTGGCCGAGGGCACGAAGTCGGCGGCCGAGGTGCTCGCGCGGCACGGTGTTCGCGTCGAGCAGCTTCCGGAGCAGTGGGCCTGGTCCGATCTCGACCAGCAGGTGCGCGAGGCCGGGTCATCGGCGCCGGCGCTGCCCGCCGGCCCGGTCGAACCGTCGGTCGAGACCGCCCGCCAGGCAGCGGCCCGGGCGGGCCTGGACCTGACCGGGGTCACGCTCCGCGTCATCGACGACCCCGATCTGCTCCGGCTGATGCGGAGCGAGGACCAGAAGGGAGTCACCCCGACCCGGTACGAGGGCCGGGAGATCTGGCTGGCTCCCGAGGCCTTCGAGTCGATCGACACCCTCGTGCGCGTGCTCGGTCACGAGCTGACGCACGTCGACCAGCTGAGGCAGGGGATCCGGCCGGTGCGGCCGGTGGTGGAGCTGCTGGAGGAGATCGCCGGGGCCGGCGGCCAGGCCGCGGTGGACCGCCTGCACGGCCGGCCCGCGCACCCGCCGATCACCGAGCCGCGCCTGCTGCCGGAGACCGGCGACGACGAGGAGGTCGTCGAGTACCTCTTCGACACCGGCTCCAGCGCGTCCCGGTTCTGGGTGCACTCGTGGCCGGAGCAGACACGGGCCTTCCACGCGGTGGCGCCGCTGTCGAAGATCATCCCGGGGCTGACCGCGTGGATGAACGGACGGCGGGACTGGACCATCCTGCTCGACGACGTGCCCGTCCGGGTGGTGTTCACCGAGGACCCGGCGCCGGGGGGCCGCATCGTCCGCTCCGGCAGGCGGAAGGTGATCGAGATCGAGGTGGAGGCGAGCGCGACGCCGGAAAGGGCCGCCCGCCACCTCGGCTACCAGCTCGGCTGGGCCAGGCAGGAGCTGCGCCCGGCGGGCCTGGTGCGCAAGTCCGTGCGGTTCCGCAGCACCGCGCCCGATGCGCCGGACGCGGTCGGCCCGCACGTCGCCGGACTGCTCGCCTCACTGAACGTCATGGCGGAGCACAAGGCCCAGGCCATCGCGGAGTCCGGCTACGACGTGTCGCTGGAAGACTTCTACGCCGAGGCCGACGAGCTGGCGAACGCGGTGCACGGCAACTGGGACGCCATCGCCCGGCGTCACCTGAGCGACCTGACCCGCGCCCTGCTGGCCGAGCGGGACCACCTCAGGGACCTCGCCACCCGGGAACAGCTCACCGGACTGCCCGCGCACCTGCAGGAGACGTTGCCGGACGGGGACTGGAGCCTGCACAACACGGTGCGGCGAGCCGCTCCGGCCCAGGGGCCCGAACCGGAGACGCACGCGTTCCCGAGCGTCCAGGCGAGCCGGGTGATCGGGGAGCGCGGCGGGCTGCTCCCGGCGCCGGACGCCTACCGCGAGATCGTGGACAAGTCGTTCCACCGCCGCGAGGAGTCCGCGAACGAGCGCCTGCGTCGCTTCGTCCGGCTCGTCAACGGACCCGGCAACGACCCCACCGCGCGGCTCAACGACGTCGACGCGGTCATGACCGTGCACGACTTCGTGGTCGGTCACGGGACCGATGCCGCGGCGCGGCGCACGTTCGACGGCTTCCGCGACGGGGACGTCACGCGGGCGGTGGGGCGCGAGCTCGGGGGAGAGGGGCGGATCGAGGACCGCGGCGGCCGGTTCCAGCGGCTGTTCGACGTGCGGGACCCGCTGCCGGACGGTCTCGATCGCGCCGGCGCCGTCGAGGCCGCCTGGCAGCGGGTGGTGGACGCCGTCCGCGGCGCGCCGCCCGCCGATGTGCCGCGGACCCGGAACGGCTTTCGCCGGGAACCGGGGCCCGCCTTCGCTTACGTGGTCGTGCACCGGGCCGGGCACGAGCCGCTCGTCACCGCCGTCACCGCTTTCGAAGATGCCGAGCCGCTCTTCCTCGACCCGGTGAACCGGACGGCGTCGGAGTCCCCGCTCTACTCCGACGACGTGATCGCGCTGGACGTGGTGGTGTACGGCGATTCCACGGAGACCGGACCGCGGAACAGCTCGGTCCCGATCCCGGGCCTGCCGCTGTCGGAGATCAGCACCCGGCCGCCGACCGCCGCCTACCGGGACGCCATGCCCGCCGCCGACCGCGTGCGGTGGATGGAGCTGGCCCAGCAGGTGGTCGTGGACGAGCTGCTCAACGCCGACGTCGCGCAGTACCCGCTGTCCTTCCCGCCCGAGGTCGCCGCCGAGTTCAACCGCCTGGGCAGCGATCGCCGGGCCCGGCTGGAACTGCGCGCACTCGGGTACACCATCGGCGCCGCGGCGAACCCGGAGGCGTTCATCGCGGCGGTGCGGAGCTTGCAGAACACCGCGCGGTGGCGCGGAATCCCCCTGAGCACGCTGCTGGCCGAGAACTGGGACGCCGAACTCGGGCCCCTGGTCCAGGTGACCGAGACACCGATGCGGTATCCCGAGGGCGCGACCAGCGACGAGGCCTGGCTGAAGAAGGTCAGGAAGCTGGTGCTCGCGGAAACCACGGAGGCCGAACGGCGGCAGCTCGCGCAGGCCCGGCCGGATCTGTGGGCACTGCTCAACTCGACCTACGGTGCCGACGACACCTCCCGTGAGGTCGGCGCCCCGTACGACCGGCCGGACGGCCTGCGGCCGGTGACCAAGGCCGCTCAGGACAAATTGCGGAAGGCGCTGAGCGGCTCCCCGGACCCGGCGATCTGGGGTCCACTGATCCTGGGGATGGGCGCCGAGCCGTTCGAGACGTTCTCGGCGGTGGTTTCGACCCACGTCGACGGTGTGCCGAAGTTGCCCGCGAAGCCGACGCTGGACAGCTACGACGCGGGCCGGTGGCAGGGGTACGAGCTCGGCGCCTCCGGACGGGTCGAGCAGCAGCGGGGTGTCCGGATCCAGAACCTGCCCTCGTGGGGCCTCAGCGTCCGGCGCGACTTCACCAGGCGGATCGAGGCCGCGCTCGCCGCGGCCGGTCCGCAGGCCGTGGCGGTCCTGATCAACCGGTCCGGCGGGTCCGTGGACGACTCCACCGGGCTGGTCATCGCGGCGCGGCACGGCGAGTCCGTCCGCTACGTGGTCCGGGACGATCAGGGCGTTCGCGTCGAGGAGTCCCTGCCGGTCCTGCAGAACCTCGAGCACGGCATCGACGTCGTGGTCATCGACGGGACCGGCGCGCCCGTCCCGGTTCCCGGCGCCGCGCCGAGTCCGCTGAGCACCGTCCCGCCCTCGGCCGCCTACCTGCGTGCCATGGCGGATGACGACCTCCACGCGGTCGTCGGGCGGACGGTCGAGCTCCTCCGGCGCGGTCCGGCGGAACTGGACCTGCCGGTGGAGGTGTCCGCGGTCCACGACGGGCTGTCCGATCCGCGGGCCCGGGCCCAGTTGCTGTCCTGGTTCGACGCGACGGGCCGCGACGCCGGTCTGCTCGTGCGCGGGCTGGAGACGTTCCGCGCCCTCGCGCTGGATCGCTTCGACGGCGACCTCCGCCTGGTGGGCGAGGACGAGGTGGTCGAGCAGGCCCTGGCCCGCGCATGGGACGAGGGGCTGGGCACGGTGGTCACCCTCGACGCGGAGTCCGGCGCGAAGCCGGCCGCGCCGGAGCCGGCCTCGGCCGGACCGCTGCCCGCCACGGTGGAGACCGTGCGGCGGGTCGCCGCGCGGGTCGGGGCGGACCTGACCGGCGCCGAGATCGTGATCAAGGACGATCCGGAGTTCCTGGCGCTGCTCGCCGCCGAGGGGGCCAGCGCCCTGACCGTGACCGCCGAACGGGCGATCTGGTTCAGCCCGGCCGCGTTCCGGACGGAGGCGAAGCTGGCGGAGGTCCTGGGACACGAGCAGACCCACCTCGCCCAGCTCCGGCTGGGTATCGCGCCGCTCAAGCGGCACGTGGCGGGCCTGGAGGAGCTCGCGCTGCGCAACAGCGCGATCGCGGTCCAGAACCTCCGGACCGGGCCCCGCCCGTTGCTGCTGCCCGACCCGGACCACTACGTTCCGGTCCCGATGACGCACCGCGACGTCGTACCGTACTTGTTCGACACAGGAGGAGACAGCGTTGACGACGTTCCAGGTGACCAAGATGGACGATCTGGCGGTGTTTCCGGGGATCCGGCTGCTGGGGCGGGAAGAGGGGGACCCGATCGAGCCGGGGCTGACCCTGACCGACCCGGTGACGGGCCGCGCCTGGCCGGTCCTGTCGGTGGAGTTCCCGACGCCGCTGGCGCGCCGCAACGGGTGGACGACGCTGCTGGTGGAACGCACGGGGGAACCGGCACCGGCCGTGGGGACGACCCTGAGCAGCGAGTCCGGCACGACCGCGAGCAGCTCCACCTCGCACTGACCGGACTCGCCCGGGTGCTGCCCGAACTGAACGTGTCCGTCGTGGACGGACAGGTGCAGGCCGACCTGTCGGGCGTGCCGATCGCGGTCGACTACACCGACGCCGCGACCCGGCGCGGCCCGCGGCTGATGCCGGCATTCGCCGGCGGGCCCGCCAGGCCGACCGGCACGATCCGGCTCCGGCTGGAGCCCGGGACCGGGCGGGACCAGGCCATGCGGGACCTCGCGGACCGGCTCGGCCGGGTCCGGCACGAGCTGCGCCCGGAGACCCGGTTCCAGCGGTTGCGCCGCGGCAAACCGGGTGGCCCCGGTGAGGCGACCGCGGTCGACGCCCCGCTGGCCGGACGGCTCCTCACCCTGGACGTGCTCGCGCTCCAGCAGGCCGAAGCCGTCGCCGAGCACGGGGATTCCGCGGTGAGCGGCGAGCTGGGCGAACAGGCCGGGGACATCGCGATCTCGCTGCCCGAGGGCCGCGATTTCGACGCCATCGCCCAGGCACACCTGCAGCCGCTGACCCGCGCCCTGCTCGCCGAGCGGGACCACCTCCTCGACCTCGCCACCCGCGAGGAACTGCGTCAGCTGCCCGCGGAGGAGCAACTCAGCCTCCCGGAGCCGGAGTGGGCGGTGCACAACGTCGTCCGCGGCGAGGTCCGTGGAATGACGCGCGAATCGCCGTTCCCGCCGGCGCGCGCGTCGCGGGTGCTCGGTGAGCGCGCCGGCCTGGTGCCCTCACCCGGGGCCCGGCTGGCGATCGCCCAGGCGATGCTCGGCGAGAACGGCGAGCGCACCGCGGACGACCTGGCACGCGCGGTGCGGCTGCTCGCGCCCTGGCCGGCCGACCCGGCCGGGCCGCTGGCGCACCCGGACGCCGCGATGGTGCTCCACGACTACTGGATCGGCCTCGACATCGATGTGGCCGCGCGGCGGACGTTCGACGGGTTCGCCGACGGCGACCCCGGCAAGCCGCTGGGCGGTGAGCAGGTGGGCCGCATCGAGGACCGGGGCGGCCGGTTCCAGCGCCTCGCCGACTTCCGGCAGGTGCCGGAGGCCCAGCGCGCGGAGGTGATCGCCGCCGCGTACCAGACGGTCGTCAACGCCCTGGCCCGCACCGGTGGCAACGCGTTCGCCTACGTGGTCGTGCACCGCGACGGCGCCGAACCCCACGTCACCGCCGTCGCCGCCCGCGACGGACAGTCACCCGTGTTCCTCGACCCCGCGCACGGCAGGGCCGCGTCGCAACCGCTCTACGGGCACGAGGACGGCGTGTACGCCCTCGACGTCATCGTCCACAGCGGACCGAGCAGGTCCTCGGCGGTGGCCGCGGCCGTGCCGATCAACGGGCTGGAGCTGTCCGAGATCAGCTCCCGCCCGCCCACCCGGAGCTACCTCGAGGCGATCCCGAAGACCGATCGCGCCGCCTGGAAGAGCCTGGCCGAGCAGATCCACCTCGCCGAGCTGCTCAACGAGGACGTCGCGGCGTACCCCACGTCGTTCCCGCCCGAGGTCGCCTCCCTCTACAACTCGCTCGTCAACGACCGGCTGGCCCGGCTGCAGCTGCGGGCCCTCGCGCACACGACCCGCGAACCGGCCGCGTTCGCGAGGGCGGTCCGGAGCATGCAGAACACCGCCGAGTGGCAGGGCGTCCCCGTGGCCGAGCTGCTCACCAGGATGTGGGAGAACGAGCTCGATTTCTTCACCTCCCAGGCGGTCCTCGCGCGACCGGTCCGGTACCCGGAGAGCGGGATCACGGACGAGGAGTGGATCAACCGCGTCCTGAAGACGATCGACGCCGAGAAGCTGACGCGTGCCCAGCAGCTCCGCCTCGCCGAGGTCCGGCCCGATCTGGCCGCCGCGCTGAACTCCACGCACGGCGCCACGGACACCAGCGCCGAGGTCGGCGCGCCCTACGAGGAGCCGGACGGGTTGCGGGCGGTGATCCACCGGATGCTCGAGAAGCTGCAGGAGATCATGCGCGACGAGACGGGCGCCTTCCTGGCGGGGATTCACCCGAAGAAGTGGGCCCCCCTGTTGTGGCGGCCGGGGATCTCGGCCTTCGAGGCCTTCCTCGCCGCCCGGTCGATCTACCACCTCGGCATCCCCAAGCTCCCCGCGATGGCCGCCTTCCGGGGGATCCGGGACGGCGAGCCGTTCGGCTCCGAGCTGGGCGCCGCGGGCCGGGTGGAACAGGTCATCGGCGCGCGGTTCCGCACCTATCCCGGCGGGGACCCGGGGATCCACGCCCAGGGTGCGGTCGAGTTCGCCCTCCGGGACAGGCCGGGTGCGATGGCCCTGATGCTGCACCGGCTCACCGACCACCCGCACGGCCCGCACGCGGGGGTCATCGTGATCAACCACGAAGGCACCCTGTACTGGCTGACCGACGAGGTGATCAGTGGCAAGCGCCCGTCGTTCCGGCGGCGTGGGGTCCGCAAGGTCGCCGGCCAGGTGGTCGACGGGGCCGCACGCGTCGCGAATGCCGCTCAGTCCGCCGTGACGGCCGCGGAGAGCTCGCGGTTCCAGCCACGGAAGATGCTGCCCCAGGAGCGGATGACACGCCGCCCCGGCTACCCGATGCGATTCGGGACCGACGTGCTGATGATCGACCGCGACGGCAAGCCGGTGCCGCTGCCCGGCACGACCCGCAGCCCGGTCAGCCAGCTCCCGCCGACCGCCGAGTACGTCCGGGCGGCCGAGGACCACGAGCTGGCGGAGTGGGTCACCCGGGCCGTCGGGCTGACCACCTCCGAGGCCGATCCCGAGCACCTGGGCGAACTGGGCGAGACCTACCGGAACCTGACCGATCCGCGGGCCCGGCGCCAGCTGGTCGCCTGGTTCCAGGCGGTGGGCGGCGACCAGGCCCTGATGCGGCGCGGCCTCCACACCTTCCGGGCCCGCGCGGTCGACGCGCACCCGGACCTGCCGCCGGAGACGGCGGTCGAGGAGGCGCTGGCGGCGGAGTGGGACCGGGGACTGGGCGCGCTCGTCCCGGACGGGCTGGCTCCCGGCGCCACGCGGTACGCCGCGCCGCGCGACCTGACGCCCGTCAGCCTGCAGCAAGCGTTCGTGTCGCCGGGGGAGGACGCGCTGCGTGAGTTCGCGAAGCAGCAGCCCGTGCTCGCCGAGCTCCTCCGCAAGCACGGGCTGCGCCTGGCCGAGGAGAACGTGATCGACCTCCGGCGCTACCAGCCCGGCGCGGTCTCGGTGCCCTCCTTCGGCCGGAGCACCGCCGAGGACCCCGCCGAGCGGCTGGCCCAGGACCGGGAAGCGGCGCGGGCCGCGTTCGCCGCCGCGTACCGGGACGATCCCGCGGCGCTGGACCTGCTGACCGACCACGAGTTCTTCTACGACCCGGACAAGAGCGGGATGGTGCTGGTGCACCGCGCGTTCGGGAACCTGCTGGACTCCGTGTACTCGCGCCAGGACCCGCGGCACCCGGCCAGCCCCTATCCCGTCGCGCACCACCCGCTGGCCCCCACGATGACCGGTGAGCTGCGGGAAATGCCGTGGGTGCCCGACGACCGCCCGCTCTTCGAGACGCTGGACGCGAGCCGGCTCAGCCGGGCCGGGATGCAGACGGAAGTGGCCTTCGAGGTGCTGCGCGCGGTGGCGGCCGCGCGACCGGACCACGTCCGGCAGCAGCTGGTCCGCCCGCTGCCGGACTCGGATCACGTCCTCGTCCGGTTGCTCGTCGACGGCGTGGTGCGTGAGGTGGCCGTGCCGAACTCGTTCCCGTGGATGCCCTCGCAGCACGCCGCCCGGTGGATGCGGACCGTGGAGAACGCGCTCATCCACCTGGGCCTGATGACCGCCGGGTACCACGGCAACGCCGATCACGTGCAGCGGGTCCTGGCGGCCGTGTCCGGCCTGCCGGTGACCCAGTCCCTGCCCGGCCAGGGTGCCGCGGTGCGCGCGCTGGAGAACCTGCTGCCCGCGCTCGCGGACGCGAAGATGCCGCTGCTGGCGTCGATGCCGCAGGTCAAGCACGACGTGTACGTGGCGGCCACGCCGGTGTGGGACAACGGCGAGATCCGGCTGGTCATCCCGGGCCTGACCGTCAAGCCCACCATTCCCGTGTTCGAGCGGATGCTCGCTCCCGGGGCGCCGCTGGTGCACGGGGTCTCGCCGCTGCCGGACACCGCTGAACCCGGCCGGGAGCCCGGTCCGAGCACCACGACCCGGCCCGAGGACCGGCTGCTGCGCTTCGAGGACGGCGACACCAAGCCGAAGCCGTGGCCCGCCGAGCGGCTGGACCCGCGGTTCGACTACTGGGAGAGCGGCAAGCTGAAGGTCACGCCGGACAACATCCGGCTGGTCGCGCAGAAGTACGGCATCCAGGTGCACCCGAAGGCCAAGGTGACGATCAACAAGGCCAAACGCGGCATGTACGGCGAGACCCTGCTCGCCGGGCGGGGCGCGCGGATCGAGATCACGCCGGCGGCCTTCGTCAACGAGGAGGTCCTCGCGCGCACTCTGTACCATGAGAACGTCCACGTGGTCCAGATGGAACGCGCGGGCTGGCGCCGCCAGGAAACCGCCGCGGAGTGGCGGGCGTGGGAGGACGACGCACACGCCGCCGACCGGCAGTGGTGGCAGGACCACACGCTCAACCAGGAACGGGAAGGCTGATGGCCGTCGAGCAGCACGCGTCCTACGCGGACTGGCAGCGCGCCTACGGGGACTACTACGAGTCGCTGCCGGACCGGCCCGACCTGGCGTGCCCGAACTGCGGGCACCACGAGCTGCGCCTGGTGTTCGTCGCCGACGCGACCGAACGGATCGGGTACGCGCAGTTCTCCTGCGGGCACTGTGGTTTCGGCATCCACGTCTCGCGCACGTGGGTGCCCGATGGGGTGGAGTTCCTCCCGATCGACACCCCTGTCGAGGAGCTCGACGCGCGGCTGCCAGACTTCACCCTCGTCCATCCGCCCGAGGACGCGGACGGCGACATCGAAGAAGTCCGGTTCTGACGGCGGAACACGACGAAGAGGAAGTGTCTGGAGTGGACTTTCAGTGGCGCCCGGCCAACGAGGTCGAGAGCGGCATGCTGGCCGCGCTGCAGGACAGTGACAGCCGGCGCTACGCCCAGTTGCTGCGCGAGGCCCCGCTGTACGTGCCGGCCACGCCGGAGCCGGGCGACCCGTGGCCGACGAGCCTGCCGATGCCCGAGGGCAACCACGTCATCGTCTTCACCTCGGAGGAGTCGCTGGACTGGGCGCTCGGCGGCGTGGTGGACAGCTGGCGGGAGACGACCATCGCGGGGTTGCGCGAGATCCACCCCGACCACGCCCAGCTCGTGGTGAACCCGGGCATCCCGATCGGCGTGTACCTGGTGCTCGGCGAGGTCGAGGACCTGGCCGAGGGGCGGCAGGAGCTGGTCCCGGTGGAGGACGTGCAGGACGCGATGGTCGACGAGGTGCTCTCCGAGGTCCGTCGCCTGGTGCTGGAGGAGCTGGGCGGGGACGCCGAGGCCGCCGCGGCGCTGCAGCCGATCAACGAGCTGGAGGAGCGGCTGCGCGACGCGGTGTCCGAACTGGACTTCGACGCGTTCCTGCTCGCGCTCATCGGCTCCGACGTGGTGCTGCCGGCCGCCGAGCCGGTCCCCGACCCGGCGGTGATCGAGACCGGCGGGTTCCCGTGGCGGATCCTCGGCGACGACGAGACGCCGGTGGTGCCGGTGTTCAGCTCCGAGCAGGTGCTCGACGCGGTCGCGCCGGGCGGCGCCCCGCTCGCGACCGTGTCCTTTTTGGACGTGCTGTTGAACTGGCCGGGCGAGGATCACGTGCTGTGCTTCAACCCGGGCACGAGCATGGAGCTGACGCTCCCCGGGAGCAGCGTGCCGGAACTGGTATCGGCGATCGCCGAAGCGGCGGCGGCCGGTGGTCCCGCGGACGGCCAGTCCGGAAACGGTGCCGCGCCGGGAGCCTGATGTGGTCCTGGCGTTGCTCGACCCACGCCTGGCCGCCTGACGAAGAACATCACGCCCACGGCTCGTCCCGCTTCGGCGGTCGCCGGGTTCCAGCAGAGGGCACGAACGCCGCTGGTCTCCCGTCGGGTGGCGGTCACGGCGCCGGCTGTCGCGCTGGTGGCCGGGGCGGTCGCCCCGGGGTGGCCAGCGCCGCCCAGCAGGACCGCCCGGAGCGGCAGCAGGTCAGTCTGGCCTCAGCTTGTCGCTGAAGACGAGCCGACGCCAAGGAGCCGCGCAGTACATCAATGCACCGTAGTCAGTGGTGTTGCCGTCAGCACGCCCGATGGCAGCAAACTCGCTGACCGGCGGCGGAAACCGACCTGGTGACGGAGTTTCCGCCGGCCAGGTGGCGGCCTTCACCGGGGCCACGGTGAAGACCGTGTGGCACCGGCAAAGGCTGCTCGACGAATCACCACGCGACAGCTCCGGCTACCGGCGCTACGGATCCGCCGACCTGCTGCGGCTGGTCCAGGTCCGGACCCCGGCCGAGGCCGGCGTACCGCTGGCCGAAGCCGGGTCCCTGGTCGACGCCGAGGCCGAGCAGCTTGCCGCCGCACTCGACGGTGTCGGACGGCGCATCACCGAGCGGATCGCCGACCTGATCGCCGGCGCGACGCACTGCGACAGCCCGCCGACGGCGACCGGCTCCTGCTGCCCGGCACCGGCATCCCATGACGAGAGACCTCAACCCCCAGCACTGTGCCCGGTCCGCTGAATCACTGGATGCGGCTCACCGTCTTGGTGCTGAACCGGAACTCGACCGTGGTGGGCAGGGCCTCCAGGTCGAGGGCCTGGCGCAGCCGGGGGAGGCCGTCGGTGTCGAGCCGGTGGCGGATGTGGGTGGGATCGCCGTCCTGCTCGACCGTGACGACCAGCGCCAGGGTGGGGTTGTCCTGCTGCCCGGCGAGGGTGCCGCGGGCCGAGTGGACTCCGGGGTAGGTCTCGACTTCGGCCAGCAGCGGGGCGATGGCGGTGCTCGCGCCCAGTTCGGTCCGGCCGGTGTCCGGGTTCTGTTCGAAGCGCCACGTGGTCGTCTTGGGCCGGTGGGCGAGTTGTGCCAGCAGCCAGCGCAGCGCGAGCAGCGCCACCACGATCCCCGCCGCGGCGGCGGCGTAGAGCGCCCACGTGGGTGGCGATGCGGTGCCGGGCACCAGTGGGGAGTCCGGCGCGAGCACGGTGAGGAGGCGGAAGTGGGTGCCCAGGGTGAACGCGCCGGCGGCGAGCAGGACCAGCCCGCAGAGGGCGAGCAGGGTGCGGTTGAGGCGGGCGGGGCGGTTGAGGCTGGTCATGACTGGCTCCTCGCGGCCTTGAGCTTGATCTTCACGGCGGGCCGGCGCGCGGGCGCGATCTGGTCGAGCCGGTGCGCGAGGGAGTGCTCCACGGCTTCGGCCAGCCCGGTGGTGTTGGTGCGCTCGGTGCGCACTCGCGCCGTGAGCGACCGGCCGCGCACTTTCAGCTTCACCCCGTCGACGCCGTCCACGTCGGCGGCGGCGCGCAGGGTGCCGCGGTAGCTGTGGCGGGAGGCGCCGGAGTCGATGGCGGTGTCGCCGGCGGCCAGCGGCAGCACGGTGCGGGCGCCGGGGACGACCGCGCACAGCAGCAGGAGCACACCCAGTGCGGCGGCGACGATGCCGGCGGCGAGCACCGGGGTGTCCGTCCACAGCAGACCGTGCAGAGTGCGGGCTGCCTGGTCGTAGCTGATCCAGGTGGGTTCGTTCAGGAGCATCTGCACGGCGGTGACCGCGACCAGCGCGCCCGCGGCGAGCAGGATCACGGCGACCAGTGCCGCGGGCAGGCTGCGGCGGGGACGGCGTTTCACTGGACCCTCCTACGGGCGCTGACGTCGGAGTGCAGGGCGGTGATCGTGATGTCCACACGCGACACTGTGCGGCCGGTCAGCTCACCCACCCGCCGCACCAGGTGCAGTCGCGCGGCTTCGGTCGTCGCCGTGACCGGCGCGGGGTAGGCGACCGACAGCCGGGCCTGCAGCGTGATCTCGTCGCCCCGCACGCGGGCGGTGACCTGCGCGTCACGGTCGAGGTCTTCACCGTCGACGGCGATGCCGAGTACCCGGCGGGCGGCGCCGCCGACACCGTCCACTTCGGTCAGCGCCATGGTGGCGATGCGCTCGACCGCGCGTTCGGACAGGACGGTCTGCCCGCGCTCCTCGACCGGGGTCGTGGTGGTCATCGGTCTCACCCCCGGTCGCGGCCGGTGAGCTGGGACAGGTCGAGCTTGCCGTCGAGATAACGCCCGGCCAGCAGGCCCAGCGCGCCGAGGACGAGGACGACGAGGAAGGCGCCGAACCCGCCGAAGGCTCCGGCGAGACCGAGCACGAGCCCGGTCAGCAGTCCGATGTGGGTGGTGCTCATGGCAGTGTCCCTTCAGCTGGGCCGTTGTCCTGTGGCAGGAGGTCGGCGATGTGCACGTGGACCGCGTGGCCCGCCGTGCCGGGCTGCGCGGTGACGGCGGTGCGGACGTCGTCGCCGATCCGGTCGGCGGTCGCGGGGTAGCGGCCGATGACGCCGACGGTGATCTCGCCGGGCCGGATCCGGATGCCACGGACGCGGCGGTGCGGCAGGTAGGTGGCGATCTCGCCGAACCGGCCGCCGTGCAGATCCGCCACGGTGGGCTGGGCCTGCACGGCGGTGGCGATGCGGTCGGCGTCGATCCCGACGCCGGCGGTCACTGGACGCGGCCGGTGTCGGCCTGGTCGTCGCCCTCGTCGTCGCTGGGCAGGTGCACGTCGCTGACGTTGATGTTGACCTCGACGACCTCCAGGCCGGTCATCCGCTCCACCGCGGTGATCACGTTGCGGCGCACCGCGCGGGACAGGTCGGCGATCGACACGCCGTACTCGACCAGGATCTGCAGGTCCACGGCGGCCTGCTTTTCACCGACCTCGACCGACACCCCCTGCCCGGCCGAGGCGGAGGCACCCGGGATGCGCTCGCGGAGGGCGTTGAACGCCCGCGCGGCTCCGCCGCCGAGGTCGTGCACGCCGGAAACCTCGCGGGTGGCCAGGCCGGCGATCTTCTGCACCACGGTGTCGGCGATGGTCGTGGTGCCCTGCTTGGTCACCAGCGCGCTGGTGCCGGACTTCTCCACATCCCCACCCGAGTGCTTCGCGGTCGTGGTGGCGGTGGCGTTGGTCATGTCCTTCTCCTTCGGCAAGTCCGGTGGGTCTCGGTGGACGTCGTCGCGATGTCCACACTGGAGAGAACCCACGGCGGGAAGAACGTCACGACCCGATCGTGTGGTTTGGATCTCCGGTGTGAGGTGCACCGGTGCGCCCGTGACGGATCCGCGCGGCCGCTGTCCTTCGGGGCGTACGGATACCGAGGAAGGGAGAACCCCATGTCGTTGGGCGACAAGTTCGAGGCCAAGGCCGAGGACCTGGGCGGGAAGGCCAAGGAGACCGCGGGCCGGCTCAGTGGCGACGAGCAGCTGCAGGCCGAAGGCAAGACCGACCAGGTCAAGGCCGCGGCCAAGGGCGCGGTCGAGAAGGTGAAGGACGCGGCGGGCGACGTGGCCGACAAGATCCGGGGCGCCGTCGGCAAGGCCTGACCGAGGGGCGGACCGGTGGCACGCACAGGGCGGCCACCGGTCCTCCCGCGGCCGTTGCGCCCGTCTGGCCCGCTCGACACCGTGACCAGCAACAGCCGCCACCCGGCGAGGTAGACCAGATCCGCGCGCCTCAACGGCGCGGGAAGTGCGCTGCGAACGTGCTCAGAACGCCCACTGGGTGCGGCCGCTGGTCCGGGTGCGCAGTTCCTCGTCGCGGCAGGCGCCGTCGAGGACCGCGGTCGATTCGGCGACCGTCCAGCCGTAGACGCCCTTGGCCATGGTGGAGGTCGCGGTCTTCTCCAGCGCGTGGAACACCTCGGCCCGGACGCGGTGCGCCTCCGTGCCGTCCGGGCCGGCGTCCACCGCCATCTGGGCGAAATGTCCGGCCAGCCGGTGTTCCCCGCAAGCGAGGAGTTCGAGCGCCCGGAGGCGAGCATGGCCGGCGCCCGCGGCTGCCATCCGCACCCTCCACCGGCCAGCGCCACCGCCCTCGACCTGTTCGGACGACGCCCTCCGCGAACGCGAGGAGTTCACCGTCTCCGTCAACCTCCCCCCTCGGGATCGGGACTGCACGGCCGAATGGCTGGTGGAACCACTCGCCGGCCGTTCTCGAGACAGCTCGGATTACCGGGCCTTGACGACCAGGTATGACTGGTTGGCGAGCTCCCGTCCGGTCGGATTGACCGGACGGGATCTCGGCGAGCGCGGTGGCTTCTACCATGGAGGAATGGACGTTTCCCGGCTCCCCGCAGACGCACGACAGCGACGCAGCGCCGAGATTCGCGCGTTCCTGCGCTCGCGGCGGGCCCGGTTGGCGCCCGAGGATGTCGGGATGCCCGCGGGCGGCGCGCGGCGTACGCCGGGGCTGCGCCGTGAAGAGGTGGCAGTGCTCGCCGGTGTCGGAGTCTCCTGGTACACCTGGCTCGAACAGGGCCGCGAGATCAACATTTCGGCGGATGTCCTGGACGCCATCGCCCGGGTCCTGCGCCTCGACGACGAGGAGCGCGAACACCTGTATCTCCTGGCTGGGCTCAACCCGCCGCCGCACCGGCAAGCGAACCGCGAGGTCTCTCCCGCGCTTCGGCGGCTGATCGACGGCTGGCTG
Organism: Amycolatopsis ruanii; assembly: GCF_003385175.1. Classification (NCBI taxonomy): domain Bacteria; kingdom Bacillati; phylum Actinomycetota; class Actinomycetes; order Pseudonocardiales; family Pseudonocardiaceae; genus Amycolatopsis; species Amycolatopsis ruanii. Next base: position 28,170 of record NZ_PQHY01000008.1, on the reverse strand, counting down.
CCACGCCCCGCCTACGTGATCGACCGGCACTGGAACTTCGTCGCCGTCAACCGCGCCGCGAATCTGGTGTTCGGGTACGGCGAAGACGACTACAGCTGCCTGGTGAGTTTCTTCACCAATGCGGCCTTCCGCGCGTCGCTGTGCCACTGGGAAGATGGTGCGCGGGCGATCGTCGGCCAGTTCCGGGCGGACGCGGCCCGTTATCCGGACGATCCGGAGTTCGGCCGGCTTGCGGCCGACATGTGCGCGGCGAGCCCTGCCTTCGCCGACATCTGGGCGGAGCACCCGGTCGGTAGCGCGACCGAGGGCATCAAGACCGTCCGGCACGCGGAGTCCGGCGAGCTCGTCTTCGAGTACACTGCGCTGCCGCTTTCCGGCCTGCCCGGTCACCGGCTGCTGCTGTACACGCCGGCACCGGACACCGGCACCCAGGCCCGGCTTGCCGCCCTGCTGGCCGCGCAGAAGCAGACCGAGCGCTGAGGGTGGTGGTGGCAGACCCAGGTCCGACCGGCACTCCCAGGCGCGCGGCGGCCGGTCGACGATCGGCGTATGAAGCGGTTCACCAACAAGACGGTCCTGGTCACCGGCGGTACCAGAGGCATGGGGTTCGCCACCGCGCGCCGGCTCCTCGACGAAGGCGCCTACGTCGTCATCACCGGACGCGACCAGGGGCGCGTGGCGGAGGCCGCCGCCCGCCTGCACACCGAGCCCGAGCGGGTGCTCGCAGTCGCGGCCGATGTGGCCTCCCGCGCCGACCTCCGTCACCTCATGCGGCGCGTCGAGACGTGGCGCGGCAGCCTGGATGCGATCTTCGCCAACGCGGGTGTCGGAATCTTCAAGACCACCACCGAGATCACCGACGACGACTTCGACCACGTGGTCGGTGTCAACTTCAAGGGCGTCTTCCTCACCGTCCAGACGATGCTGCCCCTGATGCGGGACGGCGGTGCCGTGGTCATCAACGCGTCGTGGACCCTCTACCGCGGGCTGCCCATCGCCTCCGTCTACTCCGCGAGCAAGGCCGCCGCACACAACCTCGCCCGGACCCTGGCAGCCGACCTCGCGCCACGCGGCATCCGGGTCAACTCGGTCAGCCCCGGCTACATCGACACGGCGATGTACCGCGACGCCAACCCGGAGCCCGGCGCCGAAGCCCGGAATGCCGCTGAGGTGGCTCTCGGCGGCCTCGGGCACCCGGACGACGTGGCGGCGGCCGTGGCGTTCCTGGCATCCGAGGACGCCTCCTACATCACCGGCCAGGACCTCGTCATCGCCGACGGCCTCGTCGGCGCCGTGCCCGTGGCGTCACCGCGGAGTGTGCCGGCGTGAGGCTGCCCACGGGCGGACGGACGGGCAGCGCACGGCCCGCGATCACCTGCACCGCCATACTCCTGGTTCTGCTGATCCTTCCGACTTCGGTGACGGGGTCGGGGGTGGCGCTCCCGCACATCCGGCGCGATACCGGTGCGTCACTGGACGCCCTGCAGTGGGTCGTGCACGGCTACAACCTGACCTTCGCGAGCTTCATGCTCGCTTGTGGCTCGCTGGCCGACCGGTTCGGCCGGCGCCGCGTGTTCATTGGGGGCGCGGTGCTGTTCACCGTGGCGTCGCTGGTGAGCGCGGCCACGAGCGACATCCTGCTGCTCGACGTGATGCGCGGCCTCGCCGGTGTCGGTGCCGCCGCATTGCTGACCAGCGGCAGTGCCATCCTGGCCACGAGCTTCGACGGCGCGGCGCGTACCCGGGCGTTCGCCGCCGTCGGCATCGTGACGGGTGGCGGGCTGGCCATGGGAGCCATGGCCGCGGGCACGCTGGCGGACGCCCTGGGGTGGCGCTGGTTCTTCGGGCTGCACGCGCTGCTGATGCTGCTGGTGTTGCTCGCCGTCCCGTTCCTGCCCGAATCGCGGGGCGCGGTGACGGCCCGGGTGGACTCGGTGGGCACCGCGACGTTCGTCACCAGCCTCTTCCTCCTCATGCTCGGTGTGGTCGAGGGCCCGCGGTGGGGGTGGGGCAGTGCCGGCGTCGTGGGGCTGCTGGCCGGTTCGGTGGTGTTGATGGTGGCGTTCGTCCTGGTGGAGCGACGCGCCCGGCATCCGATGCTCGATCTGAGACTGCTGCGCAACGCCAAGTTCATGGCGCTGTGCCTGATCCCGGTGGTCGTCTCCTTCTCGTTCGTGATCCTGCTGCCGCTCCTGCCGAACTACCTGGTGGCCGCGAACGGCGCCTCCAGCAAGACGGCCGGCGCCACGATGCTGCTGATGACGCTGCCGATCCTGGTCACCCCGCTCCTCGCCGCGAAGCTGATCCGGTGGGGGTTGACCACGCGGCACGTGCTCGGCCTCAGCTTGGTGTGCCTGACCGGCGGGGTCACCTGGCTCGCAGCGGTCCTGCAGGCCGGCATGAGCCTCACGGCGCTGTCCGGCCCGCTGATCACACTCGGGGTCGGGCTCGGCCTCAACTTCGGGCTGATCGACGGTGCGGCACTGACCGTGGTGGCGCCCGAGGCCACCGGCACCGCGGCGGGCTTGCTCAACGTGCTGCGGCTGGGCAGCGAGGCCATCGCCATCGCGGTGGTCGGCACGGTGCTGGTCGACCTCGTGCAAGGTTCGCTGGGTGACGGCCTGGGCGGCTTTCCCGCCTATCGCGGAAGGGCCGGCGAGTTGGCCGACAGCGTGAACGCCGGCGACCTCACCGGCCCGCTGTCCGAGGTGCCGGCCGAAATCCGGCCGGAGTTCTCCGACTTCGTCACCAGCGGGCTCACCGGCGCGTGGCAGACGGTGCTGTGGGCAAGCGCCGCCATCTGTGCGGTGCTGTCCGTTCTGATCTACGTCATGCTCGCCGGACCGAGGCGCGGACAGTCGCGTGCCGCGGCAGGCGCCGAGCCGCGCCGGGACCATCGGGCGCCCCACCCGGCGGGCCGCGTGGGAAGCGGTCCTCGACCTGCCGCGGAACGAACTCCGGAACCCTGACGGCCTCCATGATGCGGTGAGCGGTTGACGAGATCCCGTCCGAGCGTGGTGATCGGACGGGATCTCGGCGTTGGGTTGTTCGGCAGCTTGTGGCGGTTGGCGGAGCTGGTTTCCGGGTGCGGGAGGGGTCGTTGTCTTTGCGGTGCGCACCGCCCCGGCTGGAGTGACACCCAAGCGTCACTCACCAACCGGTGTGCTCGCGGCCGTCCTGGTCTACCAGGCCGTGCTGCGGGCCCCGGTACCGTGGCGTCGGCGCGATCGCAGCTGCGGCACACCACGTTCTCCTCGGCCACCTGGCCGGCGAATCGGCCGCGGCCGCCGGGCTCGCTCACCAGCTCATGCTCGGGCAGGTCGGGGTACCGCTGGGCGGGTGACCGCCGATGCGCGTTCTGACCCCCAGCCGCTGGTCTGCCCGGGCACGAAGTCCGTGCCGACCACACCCTCGCGGCCGTCGCCGCGGCCACTCGTCTTCGATCTCGGTCGGCTCGAGGTCCCAGCCCACCGCAACGAATTTAGTTGCCGAAAGGCGTTGACTCCGCTGAATTAGTGGTGTTCCATGCGTCACATGGACACGCAGCACATCCGCAACTTCGTCGACGGCAAGGCGGTCGACGCCGCTGACGGTCGGACCCTGGACCTGGTCGACCCGGTGACCGGCGCCGTCCACGCCACGTCCGCGCTGTCCGGGCCCGCCGACGTGGACGCCGCGTTCGACGCCGCCGCGAGGGCCTTCGAGACCTGGTCGGAGACCACCCCGGCGGAGCGGCAACGCGCGCTGCTGCGGATCGCCGACGCGCTGGAGCAGCGCGCGGACGAGTTCGTCCGGTGCGAATCGGCCGACACGGGCAAACCGCTCGCGCTCACCCGCGACGAGGAGCTGCCGCCCGCGGTCGACCAGATCCGCTTCTTCGCCGGCGCCGCCCGGGTCCTGGAGGGCAAGGCCGCCGCCGAGTACCTGGCGGGCCACACCTCGTTCGTCCGGCGGGAGCCGGTGGGCGTGTGCGCTCAGGTCACCCCGTGGAACTACCCGCTGATGATGGCGGTGTGGAAGATCGCCCCGGCGCTCGCGGCGGGCAACACCGTCGTGCTCAAGCCCGCGGAGACGACGCCGGGCAGCACGGTGCTGCTGGCCGAGCTCGCCGCCGAGTTCCTGCCGCCCGGCGTGCTCAACGTCGTGTGCGGGGACCGCGACACCGGCCGCGCGCTGGTCGCGCACCCGGCCCCGGCGATGGTGTCGGTCACCGGCTCGGAGCGGGCGGGCATGGAGGTCGCCGGCGCCGCCGCGGCCGGCCTGAAGCGGGTTCACCTGGAGCTGGGCGGCAAGGCGCCGGTCGTGGTGTTCGACGACGCCGACATCCCGGCCGCGGCCGAGGGGATCGCCGCCGCCGGGTTCTTCAACGCGGGCCAGGACTGCACGGCGGCCACCCGCGTGCTGGTGCACGACGCGGTGCACGACGAGTTCCTGGCCGCGCTGACCGAGCAGGCCAAGGCCACCCGCACCGGGCGCCCCGACGACCCCGACGTCGCGTACGGGCCGCTGAACAGCCAGGCGCAGCTGGACAAGGTCGCCGGGTTCCTCGACCGGCTCCCGGATCACGCCCGCGTCCACAGTGGAGGGTCGCGCGTCGGCGACGCCGGGTTCTTCCACGCCCCGACGGTGGTGGCCGGGCTGCGGCAGGGCGACGAGATCGTCACCGACGAGGTGTTCGGCCCGGTCATCACGGTCCAGCGGGTCGGCGACGAGCAGGAGGCGATCCGGCACGCCAACTCCGTCCGCTACGGGCTGGCGTCGTCGGTGTGGACCCGGGACCACGGCCGCGCGATGCGGATGGCCAAGCGGCTGGACTTCGGTTGCGTGTGGATCAACACCCACATCCCGATCGTGGCCGAGATGCCGCACGGCGGGTTCAAGCACTCCGGCTACGGCAAGGACCTGTCGATGTACGGCCTGGAGGACTACACGCGCGTCAAGCACGTCATGAGCGCGATCGGCTGACCCCTCAGGCGCTCGCTCCCCTCAGAGGTCCTAACGGATTGAGTGTTTCTTGAGCCGGTGCGGGCTCGATCGACCGGGCTCGTCCCGGTTTTCGGTCTCCTTTTAGCGCCCGGACATGCGAGTCGTCGATCGCGGCGCGGGACCAGTCGATCAGTCCGGCCGCGTTCAGCTTGGCCTCCCACCACAAGATCGACAGCGGGAGACATCAAAACACACCAAGATCATTCTGTTACGACCCCTCAGCTGCCCGCGGCGGACTTCCCGTTCGCGGGCAGCAGCATGCGCAACACCCGGCGGCACAGCCCGCCCACCCGCCGCGCCCGGACCGGGCTGACGCCGGTCTCCGACAGGTGCGCGTTGCCGACCGCCGCGCACAGCATCAGGTACGCGATGTCGCTCGCCTCGCGTTTGGGCAGGGCGTGGCCGCCCATCAGCGCGCCGGTCAGCGTGTCGAGGATGTCGTGGTACTCGTCCACGAACTTCTTGCGCAGGTCCTCCGTGCGGCGGGCTTCCTCGAACAGCGCCAGGAAGACGGCCAGCTCGTCGCTGGGTCCGTAGAACCCCGGGTGGAACAGGTAGTCCAGCACGCCGTCGGCCCGTTTCCGGTCGTCGTCGATCCCGCGCACCCGGTCGAAGGCCTCCCGTCCGGGCGCGTTGATCCACTCGGCGAGCGCGGCCACCTGGTCGTGCCGGTTGCCCAGGTAGTGCCGCACGTGCCCGCGTGCCAGCCCGGATTCCGCCGCCACGTCCTCCAGTGACGTGCGGGCGAACCCCGACCGCGCGACGCAGCGGGCGAACGCGCTCAGGATCTGCTCCTTGCGTTCGGCGGCGAGACTGCTCCGGCCCACCGTGCTCTCCCTTCCCGGTCCCTCGTCTGCACGGTAGAGGATATCCGGCCGCCGTGGCGCGTCCGGAGCGCTGGACGAGTTTTTGTTAGTCGGTATTGACTAACTATGGCCGGGGGCACAGAATGATGCCACTCATCCTCGACCGAGGGCGACCGGATCGACGTGGACCCGGGCACCGCCTCGGAGGGAGATTCCCGTGACCAGAAAGCATCTTTCGCGCCGCCGGATCCGTCGTGCCGCGGTGCTCGTGTCGGCCGGCGCCCTCGCGGTCACCACGGGCTGCGGAGGCGGTGGCACGAGCGGGTCCGTCACCCCCGCCGACCTCGTGGTCTCGACCCCGCCCGCCGCCGGCGAGATCGACAAGGTCTCCTGGGCCCTGCCGATGGGCGAGCCGGCGACGGTGGATCCGGTGAAGGCCGGGGATTACTCGCCCAACACGGTGGTGAGCAACCTGTGCGAGCCGCTGATGCGGCTCACCCCGGACTTCTCCGTCGAACCGGGTCTGGCCGAGAGCGTGACGCGGCCGGACCCCACGACTCTGGTGTTCACCATCCGGCCGGGCGTGAAGTTCTGGAACGGCAACCCGCTCACCGCGGCGGACGTCGTGCACAGCCTGCGGCGCAACCTCGACCCGGGAAACCGGCCCGCCCACGCCGACGTCTTCAAGCACGTCGCCGACATCGTCCAGAGCGGGCCGATGCAGGTGACCGTCACCTTCACCAGACCCGACGAGCAGTTCCTGGACAGCATGGCCGGTTCGGTGAGCGCGGTCAGCGAAAAGTCCTTTGTGGAGAGAGCCGGGGACGGCTACGGCACCCCCAGCGTCGGCGTGATGTGCACGGGGCCGTTCCGGTTCGGCCGCTGGGTCCCTGGCGAGCGCGTCGTGGTGACCCGCAACGACGAGTACTGGGGGACCAAGGCGAAGGCGAAGGAGTTCGACTTCGTCTTCTTCACCGACGACAGCACCCTGACCACCGCGCTGGTCGCCGGTCAGATCGACGGGACCTACGAGGCGCCCATCGGCAGCCTCGACACCCTGCGCGGCTCGCCCGGCGGGAAGCTCTACTTCGGACCGTCGACCCAGTCGCTGAGCATCTGCCCGGCGACCACCACCGGCCCGGCCGCCGACCCGCGGGTGCGGGAGGCGCTGGACTTGGCGATCGACAAGACCAGCCTGATCGGCAACGTGCTGCACGGCGCCGGCGCGCCGCTGAAGACGTTCACGCCGCCGCTGTCGTGGGCGGGCGACCCGGCCAAGCCGGTGTTCGACGCCGGCTACGCCGCCCTGCCCGACACCTCCAAGCCCGACCTCGCCCGGGCGCAGGCGCTCATCAGGGAGGCCGCGCCCGCCGCGGAACCCCTGACGCTGGCCATCCCGTCCGGCGACCAGACCGGCCTGCAGACCGCGACGATCGTCCAGGCCGCGGCGAAGCAGATCGGCCTCACCCTGGACATCCGGCAGATGCAACCCACCGAGTTCAGCGAGCTGTTCTACGACCCGGCCAAGCGCCAGACCGTCGACCTGGTGATCGCGCAGGGCTACATCGAGGTGCCGGGGGTCTACTACTACTCGCCCGGGTTCGTCCTCCCCGGCGGCGTGTTCAACTGGACGGGCTGGCGCGACGCCGAGGTCGAGAGGCTGATGACCGAGGGGCAGCAGGCCGCCGACCCGCAGGTGGCGGCGGAGAAGTTCGTGGCCGCGCAGAAGGTCTTCGCCCCGGCGCGGCTGCAGATCAGCCTGGCCCAGCTGCACGAGCGGCTGTATATGAGCAACACCATCACCGGCGCGCCCGCGTCGTTCGCCTACATCGGCTCGGCCTGGGCCGCGGCCGTCGGGAAAGCCTGATGGGCGCCCAGATCGGCCGGTTCGTCGCCCGGCGCCTGGGCGCGCTGGTGGTGACCCTGCTGGCCGCCAGCCTGATCATCTACGGCGCGCTCCACCTCAGCCCCGGCGACCCCGCCGCACTGCTGGCGGGTGGCCGCAACCCCAGCCCGGAAACGCTGGCCGCGATCCGCGCGGAGTACCACCTCGACGACCCGTTCTGGGCCCGGTACTGGCATTGGCTGTCCGGCGTGTTCCAGTGGGATCTGGGCAAGTCGATGTCGTTCGGCGACCAGGTGTCGAACCTGATCTCCGCCCGGCTGACGAACACGCTGTTCCTCGTCGGGTACGCGGCACTGCTGATCATCTTCTTCGGTCTGGCCACCGGCATCGCCGGCGCGCTCGCCGGGAAGGCGGTCAACACCGTCATCACGACGACCACCAGCCTGCTGATGGCGGTGCCGACGTTCGTCGCGGCGATCGTGTTGATCTGGTTGTTCGCCACCAAGCTGAACTGGCTGCCGGTGTTCGGGTCGGGGACGGGTTTCGGCGACCGGATCGAGCACCTGACCCTGCCCGCGCTGGCGCTGACCGCGTCCTACATCGCCTACGTGAGCCGGGTGATCCGGTCGGCGCTGTCGTCGGAGCTGCACGGGGAGCACGTGGAGACCGCTCGCAGCCGTGGGGTCCGGATGCCGTCGATCGTGCGCAGGCACGTGCTGCGCAACGCGGCGGCGCCGGTGCTGACCGTCTCGGGACTCACCGTCGCCGGGCTGATCGCCGGGACGGTCGTGGTCGAGCAGGCCTTCGGTGTCAGCGGCATCGGGTCGCTGCTGGTGCTCGCCGCGCAGAAGCAGGACTTCGTCGTCGTGCAGGACATCGCCCTGCTCATGGTGGCCGCGTTCGTCGTGGTGAACACGGTCGTCGACCTGGTGAGCGCGGTGCTGGACCGGCGCCTGCTGCGGACGGGGGTGTGACCGGGATGCCCGAAACCCCTCTGCTGGCGGCCGAGGCCGTCCCGGCGGCCGGCGTCCCGCGCCGCCGTGGCTTCGGCCGGCTCCGGTCGGTCGCGGCGGTCGGTCCGATCGGGACGGTGGCGGCCGCGGTGTGCCTGCTGCTCGTCGCCGCCGCCGTGCTGGCGCCGTGGATCGCGCCGCACGACCCGAACGCCGTGGACGCGAGCAACGTGTTCGCGCCACCGTCGGCGGCGCACCCGCTCGGCACCGACGACACCGGGCGGGACCTGCTGTCCCGGCTCATCCACGGTTCGCGGCTGAGCCTGCTCGGGCCGTTGCTGGTGACGGTCATCGCGGCGACGCTGGGGACGATCCTGGGGGTGTTGTCCGCATGGCGCCGCGGGTGGCTGGACGCGGTCCTGTCCCGGGTGTTCGACGTGCTGTTCGCCTTCCCCGGCGTGGTGCTGGCGATCCTGGCCGCGGCGATCTTCGGTGCCGGGTTCCTCGCTCCGGTGATCGCGCTGTCCCTCGCGTTCCTGCCGGTCACCGCGCGGGTCATGCGCTCGGCCGCGCTGCGCGAGCGGAACCTGCCCTACATCGAGGCGCTGCACCTGCAGGGCGTGTCCGGCCTGGCGATCTGCGTCCGGCACCTGGTGCCCAACCTGATGCCGTTGCTGCTGGTGCAGGCCACCGTCGGGTTCGGCTACGCGATGCTCGACCTGGCCGCGATCTCGTTCCTCGGGCTCGGCCCGCAGCCGCCGGACCCGAGCTGGGGCGTCATGGTCGCCAACGGCAAGTCCGCGATCCTCGGCGGGCACCCGGAGCAGTCCCTGTACGCCGCGATCGTCATCGTCGTCGCCGTGGTGGCCGTGAACCTCGTGGGGGAGCGGCTGGCGGTCCACTACGAGATTGGTGAGTCATCATGACAGCGCCGTTGCTGCGGGTCTCCGACCTGCGGGTGTCGATCCGGCGGTCCACGACGGACGTCCGGCCGATCATCCGGGGCGTGAGCTTCGACATCCGGGCCGGGGAGGCGGTGGGCCTGGTCGGCGAGTCCGGCTCGGGCAAGTCGATGACCGCCCGGTCCATCATCCGGCTGCTGCCCGGCAACGCCGAGACCAGTGGTGAGATCACGTTCGACGGCGACTCGGTCACCGGCCTGACCCCGGCCGGTCTGCGGCGGATGCGCAGCCACTCGATCGCGATGATCTTCCAGGACCCGCGGGCGCACATCAACCCGGTGCGCACGGTCGGCGACTTCCTCTGCGAGGGTCTCGTGCTCACCCGGGGCGTCCGCCGCAGGGACGCGCTGCGGCGGGCCCGGCAGCTGCTCACCGACGTGTGGATCCCGGACGCGGACCGGCGCCTGCGCCAGCATCCGTACGAGCTGTCCGGCGGACTGCTGCAGCGGGTGATGATCGCGGCCGCGCTGGCGATCGAGCCGCGGCTGATCCTCGCCGACGAGCCGACGACCGCGCTGGACGTGACCACGCAGGAGGAGGTCATGGCGATCCTCGACCAGCAGCGGCGCCAGCGCGACCTGGCCCTGCTGTTCATCACGCACGACCTGGATCTGGCCGCCGCCGTCTGCGACCGGACCGCCGTCATGTACGCGGGCCGGATCGTGGAGACCGCGGCCACCGGCGACCTCCACGCCCGCGCCACCCACCCCTACACCCGGGCCCTGCTGTCCGCGCGGCCCACGACGGGGGAGCGGCGTGCGCGGCTGGCGACCGTCCCGGGTCGCCCGTCCGCGGCGTGGGAGGTGCCGGGCGGCTGCGCCTTCGCACCCCGCTGTCCACTCGCGACGGAGCGGTGCCGGCAGGACGATCCGGCGTCGCGGACCGTGGGGGACAGCGTCGTCGCCTGCCACCACGCGCAGGTGGGAGCCCCGGTATGAGCGTCCCCCTCCTCGACGTGCGGAACCTGCGCAAGGTCTATCCGGGCCCGCGCCGCGGCGAGCTGGTGGCCGTCGACGACGTCAGCTTCGCCGTGCAGCCCCGGACCTGCCTGGCGATCGTCGGCGAGTCGGGGTCCGGCAAGTCCACCTGCGCCCGGATCATCGCGGGGTTGGAGCGCGCCACCGCGGGCACCGTGGCCGTGGACGGGGACGCGTGGCACACCGGGCGGCCGGGCACCCGGGAACGCCGCCGCCGCGCCCGGATCGTGCAGATGGTGTTCCAGGACCCCTACCAGTCACTGGACCGCCGGCAGACGGTCGGCGGCTGCCTCGAGGAGAGCCTCCGGCTGCACTTCGACCTGACCGGCGACGAGCGGAGCGCCCGGGTGGCCGCCCTGCTCGACCTCGTCGGGCTGACCGCCGACCACGCCCGGGCCCGCCCGCGGCTGCTCTCCGGCGGCCAACGCCAGCGCGTCGCGATCGCGCGGGCGCTGGCCAGCGAACCCCGGCTGCTGATCCTGGACGAGGCGGTCGCCGCGCTCGACGTGTCGATCCAGGCGCAGATCCTCAACCTGCTCGCCGACGCCCGCGAGCAGACCGGCGTGGCGTTGCTGTTCATTTCGCACGACCTCGGCGTGGTGCGGCAGATCGCCGACGAGGTCGCGGTCATGCACCACGGCGCGATCGTCGAGCACGGCCCCGCCGCCACCGTTCTCGACGCACCCCGGGACCCCTACACCCGCCGCCTGCTCGACTCCGTTCCGCGCCCCGGCTGGCGGCCCACCCTGCGGCCGGCGTGACCCGTTTTTCGTTCGTCCCCACCAGAGGAGTTGCCACCATGCCGTTGATCGAGCCGACGTTGCAGTTCGCTTTCGAGGCACGCGTCGACATCGCCGAGCCGCTGTGGGTCGGGCGGGCATCCGAGGAAGAGGTGATGTTCACGCCCATCACGGGCGGGACCGTGTCCGGGCCGCGGCTGACCGGCGTGGTGCTCCCCTACGGCGGCGACTGGTCGACCACCCGCGGCAAGGGCAAGGAAACCGAACTCGACGCGCGGTACCTGCTGCGGGCCGACGACGGCGGCACCATCGACATCCACAACCGCGGCTGGTACCGCGCCGGGCCCGACGTCGAAAAGCGGCTCCGGGCCGGTGAGGACGTCAGCGAGGCCGAGTACTACTACCGCACCTTCCCGGTGTTCCGGACGGACGCCCCGGCTCACGCGTGGCTCAACTCGACGGTGTTCGTCGGCATGGCCCGCGCCGAAGCCATCGACCAGGTTCGCATCCGCTTCTTCGCATTGGACTGAACATGCACATCGAACGCATCGGCCCGGCCGAGCGCAGCCCCCTGGCCACCGAGGTGATGGTGCCCATGCGCGACGGGGTCCGGCTCGCCACCGACGTCTACCTCCCCGGCGGCGACACCACGCCGGGCCCGGTGATCCTGACCCGGCTGCCCTACGACAAGAACGGCGGGTACACCGCGCTGCCCGAGGTGGCCGAGTACTTCCTGCGGTTCGGCTACCGCATGGTGGTCCAGGACGTGCGCGGCAAGTTCCGCTCCGAGGGCGAGCGGCTGCTGTTCGTCAACGAGGCCGACGACGGCTACGACACGATCGACTGGATCACCAAGCAGCCGTGGTCCAATGGAATCGTGGGCATGTGGGGCGACTCCTACTACGGCTTCACCCAGTGGGCGGCCGTGTCCACCGCGCACCCCGCGCTGCGGGCGATCGCCCCACGGGTCACCGGCACCCGGCTCGGTGAACTGGCCGCGCCCATCCCGGGCACGCACACCCGCGAGGTGGAGATGGGCGTGCACCGGATGTACCCGCTCACCATGTTCCACGACCAGGACATGCTGATGTGGCAGATGGACTGGACCACGTTGCCCTACCACGACACCGTGGAGAAGTTCTTCGCCCAGGTCGGCAGCCGGTCGGCGTCCTACGACGTGTGGTACCCGAACCCGGTGCGGCTGCGCCGGTTCCGCCACGGCAGCCCGTTCGACGCCCCGGCCGTCCCGGTGCTGATGACGATCGGCTGGTGGGACAACTGCGCGCCTTGGCAGTGGCAGGACCACCGGGAGATCCAGCGGCGCCCGCACTGGGCGATCAACGAGTACCTGCTGATCGAGGCCATCGACCACGAGAGCAACTCGCACTTCGACCGGCCCTGGCTCGGCGGCGGCGCGCGGCCGACGCCGGAGGAGCGACGCGCGACGCTGCCGCGGTACCTCGGCCCGGCGGTCGAGTTCTTCGACGTCTTCCTGCGCGGTGCCGGAAAGCCGGCCGACATCCCGCGGGTGCGCTGGCAGCTCGCCAACGCCGATCCGTCGTTCCGGGTGAGCGAAACCTGGCCGCCGCCGGAGACCACGACGATCACCCTCTACCCGTCGGACGCCACCGCGGCGCGCGGGAAGGCGCCTGGTGGCGTCCTGGGTCCCGATCGCCCGGCCGCGGGCGTGGAGGCGACCTGGAAGCACGATCCCACCGGCCCGGTGCCGTCACTGGCTCCCGATCCCTTCGCGTACCTGCTGTTCCACCCCGATCAGCGGGGCAACCTGGACCGGCCCGACGTGCTGGTGTTCGGCGGGCCGCCGCTGGCGGAGCCCCTGGACCTCGTGGGTCCGGTGTCGTTGCGGGCCCAGGTCCGCGCCGACGGCCCGGAGCTGGACCTGTTCGCGAAGCTGTTCGACGTGGCACCCGACGGCTCGGCGCACCTGATCGCGCGCGGCCAGGTCACCGTGCTCGCCGCCGGGTACGACCGGGATGTCGAGGTCGACCTGGGGCACGCCGGCTACCGGCTGCCCGCCGGGCACGCGCTGGGCCTGGCGATCGCCGGCAGCGACGCGCCCGAGTTCGTGCCGTTCTGGGGCCAGGAGGGCAACCGCTGGGCCCAGACCACGGCGTCGGTGACGACGCAGTCGATCACGCTCGGCGGCCCGTCCGGTGCCGCGCTCAGCCTCACCGTCCACCGGGGGACCGGCTCATGAGCACGACGGTCTTCCGGAACGGCGCTGTCTTCTGCGCGGACGCGGCGCGATCGGTGGCCAGCGCGGTCGCCGTGCGGGACGGCGTGATCGTCGCGGTGGGCGGGGATGCGGAGGTCGCCTCGATCCGGGCCGGCGACGTGGTCGATCTCCACGGCCGGCTGCTGCTGCCGGGTTTCGTCGACGCGCACGTCCACCCGGTGATGGGCGGGCTGGAGCGGCTGCGGTGCGACCTGAGCGGGCTGGCGACCGCGGACGAGTACCTGGCCGCCATCGGCGGCTACGCGGCGGCTCATCCCGATCGGGCGTGGATCCTCGGCGGCGGCTGGTCGATGAGCGCGTTCCCGCGCGGCTGCCCGACCGCGGCGGTCCTCGACCGGACGGTGCCGGACCGGCCGGTCTTCCTGCCCAACCGCGACCACCACTCGGCCTGGGTGAACACCCCGGCACTGGAACTGGCGGGCATCTCCGCGGACACGCCGGACCCCGCCGACGGCCGGATCGAGCGGGACGAGCACGGCCTGCCCACCGGCACGCTGCACGAGGGCGCGATGGCGCTCGTCGAACGGCTGGTGCCCGCCCCGGCGCAGGCCGACTTCGACGCGGGGCTGCGGGAGGCCCAGCGCCACCTGCACTCGCTCGGCGTCGTCGGCTGGCAGGACGCACTGGTCGAAGTGGACGGTCCGGGCGCGTCGGTCCATGCGGCCTATCTGCGGGCGCAGCGGGAGGGCACTTTGACGGCCCGGGTGACGGGTGCGTTGTGGTGGGACCGCGCGTGCCCGCCCGACGGCGTCGCCGACCAGGTCGCCGCACTGGTGAAGCTGCGCGAGGAGACCGCCCGGCTCGGCGGCCGGTACGACGTCGGCACCGTGAAGGTGATGCTGGACGGGGTCGCGGAGACGTTCACCGCCGCCATGCTGGAGCCCTACCTGGACCGGTGCGGGCACCCCACCGGCAACCGCGGGCTGAGCTTCCTCGACGCGGAGCTGGCGAAGGCGGTGACGATCGCGCTCGACGCGGCCGGCTTCCAGGTGCACTTCCACGCCCTCGGGGACCGCGCGGTGCGCGACGCGCTGGACGCCATCGCGGCGGCCCGTGCCGCCAACGGATCGTCCGGCCGGCGGCACCAGCTCGCGCACCTGCAGGTGGTGCACCCCGACGACGTCCCGCGGTTCCGGCGGCTCGGTGCGACCGCGAACCTGCAGGCGTTGTGGGCGACGCACGAGCCGCAGATGGACGAGCTGACCATCCCGTTCCTCGGCGACGAGCGCGCGGCCCGGCAGTACCCGTTCGGTGATCTGTTCCGCGGCGGCGCGACGCTGGCGATGGGCAGCGACTGGCCGGTGAGCTCGCCCGATCCGCTGGCCGCGGTGCACGTCGCGGTGAACCGCGTCGGCTACGACGCGCCGGCCGGGACGCCGCCGCTCGGCGCGCACCAGGCGTTGCCGCTGCCCGTGGCGCTCGCCGCCTACACCGCGGGTTCGGCGTGGGTGTCTCGTGTGGACACGGGCACGATCGCCGTCGGCAGGCCCGCCGACCTCGTGGTCCTCGACCGGGACCCCTTCGACGGGCCGGTCGGCGAGATCGGCGCCGCGAGGGTGGCCCGCACCTACATCGACGGGCGGCTCGTGCACGATGAACGCTGACTCCGCCCTGCGCGACGCGCGGGAACTGCCGTTCTGGCTCGACCAGCCGGACTGGCGGCGCCCGCCCAGCGAACCACTGCTCGGGACCGATCGCTGTGACCTCGTCGTCATCGGCGGTGGGTACGCGGGCCTGTGGACGGCCCTGCTGGCGAAGGAACGCGACCCGGGGATCGACGTCGTCCTGCTCGAAGCGCACCAGATCGGCTGGGCGGCGTCCGGGCGCAACGGCGGGTTCTGCGCCGCCAGCCTCACCCACGGTCTCGCCAACGGCGTCCAGCGGTTCCCGGCCGAGATCGAGCGGCTGGAGCAGCTGGGGCGGGCCAACCTCGACGCGATCGAGTCCGCGGTGCACCGGTACGCCATCGACTGCGACTGGCAGCGCACCGGCGAGCTGACGGTGGCGACCCAGCCCTGGCAGGTCGACGAACTCGCCGGAACCCGGGCGCTCGCCGCGCGGCACGGCACCGAGTTGCGCCTGCTGGACCGGGACGAGGTGCGGGCCGAGGTCGACTCACCCACCTACCTCGCGGGACTGGCGGACCCGGACGGGGTGGCGCTGGTCGACCCCGCCCGGCTGGCGCGGGGGCTGCAGAACGCGTGCCAGGCCCTCGGGGTGCGCATCCACGAGGGCACCAGGGCCGACCGGATCGAGCGGGACGGGGCCGGCATGCGGATCGTGACCGCGACCGGGGTGCTGCGTGCCGGGAAGGTGGCGTTGTGCGCGGGCGTGTTCGGGCCGCTGCTGAAGCGCCTGCGCTGGTACCTGGCTCCGGTGTACGACCACGCGCTGGTCACCGAACCCCTGACGGCGGACCGGCTCGCCGCGATCGGCTGGGCCAGGCGGCAGGGGATGAGCGACGCGGGAAACCAGTTCCACTACTACCGGCTCACCGCGGACGACCGGATCCTCTGGGGCGGCTACGACGCGATCTACCACTACGGCAGCCGGATCGCGCCCGATCTGGAGCAGCGCGACCGGACCCGCCGCCAGCTCGCCCGGAACTTCTTCGTCACCTTTCCCCAGCTGGCGGGGATCCGGTTCACGCACACCTGGGGCGGGGTGATCGACACCTGCACGCGGTTCAGCCCGTTCTTCGGCAGGGCTTGTGGCGGCCGGGTCGCCTACTCGGCCGGGTACACCGGGCTCGGCGTCGGAGCCACGCGGTTCGGGGCACAGGTGATGCTGGGCTTGCTCTACGGCCGTGACCTGGAGCTGACGTCGCTGGAGATGGTGCGCCGGAAGCCGGTGCCGTTCCCGCCGGAGCCGTTCCGCTACGCCGGGATCCAGTTGACCCGGTGGTCGCTGGGCCGGGCGGACCGGGGCGGCGGGCAGCGAAACCTGTGGTTGCGCACCTTGGACCGGCTGGGGGTCGGGTTCGATTCGTGAACCGCGAGGGGCGGCTGCCGAAGGTTGAGGGGTTTCCGGCCGGACCGGGTGGCCTCCGCGGGCCACCCGGTCCGGCCGGATGGGTCAGAGCCGCGACCACGCCTCGGTGAAGGCGGTCCGCAGGATCTGCTCGATCTCGTCGAACTGCTGCTGCCCGCAGATCAGCGGCGGTGACACCTGCACGACGGGCTCGCCGCGGTCGTCGGCCCGGCAGTAGAGGCCGCCCTCGAACAGCGCCGTCGACAGGTAGCCACGCAGGACCCGTTCGCTCTCCTCGGCGGTGAAGGTCTCCTTGGTCGCCTTGTCCTTGACCAGTTCGATGCCGTAGAAGAAGCCGGCGCCCCGCACGTCGCCGACGATCGGGAGATCGCGGAGCTTGTCCAAGGTGGACTTGAACGCCTGCTCGTTCGCGCGCACGTGCTCGTAGAGACCGTCGCGCTCGAAGAGGTCCAGGTTGGCCAGCGCGACCGCGCAGGACACCGGGTGCCCGCCGTAGGTCGAGCCGTGCATGAACGTCGTGTCGCCGTGGCGGAACGGCTCGGCCAGCCGGTCGCTGATCAGCACGGCCCCCAGCGGCGCGTACCCGGAGGTCAGTCCCTTGGCGGTGGTGATGATGTCCGGCTGGTAGCCGTATCGCTGCGCGCCGAAGGCGTGCCCGAGCCGGCCGAACGCGCAGATCACCTCGTCCGACACCAGCAGCACGTCGTAGGTGTCGCAGATCTCCCGGACCCGCTCGAAGTAGCCGGGAGGCGGCGGGAAACACCCGCCGGTGTTCTGCACCGGCTCCAGGAACACCGCGGCCACCGTGTCCGGTCCCTCGAACTCGATCGCCTGCGCGATCTGGTCGGCCGCCCACCGCCCGTAGGCCTGGTAGTCGTCGGCGTGCTCCGGCGCGCGGTAGAAGTTCGTGTTCGGCACCCGCAACCCACTGGGCACGAGGGGCTCGAAGTCCTGCTTCGCGCCGGGGATCCCGGTGATGGACAGGGCGCCCTGGGACGTGCCGTGGTAGGCGAGGTGGCGGCTGATCACCTTGTGCTTGCCGGGTTTCCCGGTGAGCTTGAAGTACTGCTTGGCCAGCTTCCACGCGGTCTCGACGGACTCGCCGCCGCTGACGGTGAAGAACACGCGGTTCAACTCGCCCGGCGCCTCGCCGGCGAGCCGTTCGGCCAGCTCGACGGCGGTCGGGTGGACGTAGGACCACAGCGGGAAGTAGGCCAGCTCCGCGGCCTGCTTGGCCGCCGCCTCGGCCAGTTCACGCCGGCCGTGGCCGGCCTGCACCGCGAAGAGCCCGGCGAGCCCGTCGAGGTAGCGGCGGCCGCGGTCGTCCCAGATGTAGGCCCCCTCGCCGCGGACGATCAGCGGGACCTCGTCCTTGTCGTAGGCGGACAGCCGGCTGAAGTGGAGCCAGAGGTGGTCGCGTGCGGCGGTCGGGGTCATGAGTGTCCTCGCAGGGCTTCGGGCTGTACCTTCCCCTACGTTTATCGCACATCAAGACCCTGGAGGCAACTAAAAACTACCGTGTACCCCACTGATACGACTGTTTCCGTAGCTTGAGGTAGGTCAGCGTCTCGATGTCACGCACCCCGGGGATGGTCCGGATCCGGTTGGAGAGCAGGTCGAGCAGCCGGTCGTCGTCGGGGCACACCGCCTCGCACAGCAGGTCGTACTTGCCGGCGCAGATCACCACGTAGTCGATGTGGTCGAGCTCGGCGAGCGCGTCGGCGACCGGCTCCAGCGGGCCGTCGACCTTGAGCATGATCATCGCCTGCCGGAACAGCCCCACCTGCATGGGATCGGTGACCGCGACGATCTGGACGACCCCGCTCTGGGTCAGCCGCGCGACCCGCTGCCGCACCGCGGCCTCGGACAGCCCGACCGCCTTGCCGATGGCCCCGTAGGGTCGCCGGCCGTCCTCCTGCAGCTGCTCGATGATCTTCTTCGACACGTCGTCCAGCGGCGCGGCGACGGACGGCTCGGGCGTGGTTGAGTTCTTGCGCACGGCCGCATCATCGCCGCGCCGCCGGAGCGCGGCAACAACCGGGGCTTACGTGTCGGCCGGCACCGCCACCGGAGCCGGGTCCGCGACGGGCTCGCGGTGCCGCGTGAAGTACGGCGAGCGCCGCACCCAGGCGATCGTCATCGGCACCAGGCCCAGCGCCAGCGCGCCGAGCCCGATCGCGTTCACCTCGGCGTCGTTGGTGAGCACCGCCTGGATGAAGATCCACAGCAGGAACGCCGCGCCGAGCAGCGGCCACAGCCCGACGAACACCAGGTTCCGGACGGACTTGAGCAGCTCGCGGCGATACGTGATCACCACCGCGAGCCCGGCCAGCCCGTAGTAGAAGGCGATCTGCAGGCCGATCGCGCTGATCGCGGCGGTCAGGATGGTCCCGACCGAGCCGAGGAAGTTGGACAGCACGAACAGCGCCAGCGCCACGGCGGCGACGATCACCGTGGCCAGCCAGGGGGTGCGCCACTTCGGATGCGTCCGCCCGAGCGCGGCGGGCAGGGTGCGGTCCCGGCCCATCGCGAACATCGTGCGCGTGACCTGGACCAGCGTCGTCTCCAGCGTGGCGATCGTGGACAGCATCACCGCCAGCGACAGGATCTTGCCGCCGGCCCCCGGCCAGATCGCCTGCCCCAGCACGTCGAGCAGGTTGCCGCTGTCGGCGGCGATGGTGTCCGCGGACAGCAGCATGTTCACCATCACCGTGAACGCCAGGAACAGGCCGAGCACCACGAGCACGCCGGTGATACCCCCGGCGCCGGCGGCGCGCCGCGCGGATTTCGTCTCCTCGTTGAGGTTCGCGCTGACGTCCCAGCCCCAGTAGTAGAACGCGGCGACCAGCGCCGCGGCGGCGAACCCGCCGAACCCGTCGAAGTGGCCGAAGCCCAGCCAGGACCAGGAGAAGGACTGCACCGCGATCTGCGGCGCCCTGGCGAAACCGGCGACGACGAAGCCGGCCAGGATCGCCACCTCGACCCCGGTCATGATCCACTGGACGCGGGCCGTGACGTGGGCGCCGAGCAGCACCACGATCGCCATCACGAGGAACCACCCCGCGCCGACCACCGTGACCAGCGCGGTGTTGCCGGCGAGGTCCGGGTTGAACAGCGACAGCGTCAGCGCGCCGGCCGGCAGCGACCCGGCGACCATGAACAAGGTCGCCGACACCACCAGTGCCCACCCGGACAGGAACCCGAGTGCCGGGTGCAGGGCCCGGCCGACCCACGCGTAGCTCGCCCCCGCGTTGACCTCGGCCCGGCCGAGGTAGCTGAACGCCCAGGCGATACCGAGCATCGGGATGCCGCAGTACAACAGCGCGGCCGGGCTGGCGAGGCCCGCGGCCGCGACGAGAGTCGCGGTGGTGGCGGCGATCGAATAGGCGGGGGCGCTGCCGGCCACGGCCATCATCGCGGTGTCCGCCGCGCCGAGTGCGTTGGCGCGAAGCCCTGGGGAATGTCCTTCGGTCATGCGCGGCCTCCGTGAGGTGAGGAGAAGCGTTGCCCCATTGAAGGTTCTGATACCGAAGCCGTCAAGCCTTTGGGCGACTAAATTCGTGTTACCGAGCTGAGGGGGCGCTTGATATCGTTGTCGGCTTGCCTGGGTGAGGGCGCCCGGCGCCGGCGCCCGGATTGTCACGAATCGGTATAGCCGCAATCCCGCACGCGGGACTGCGTCGAATCATCCGTACCGCTCCAGCCCCCGGTGGAACCGCGCTCACCCGGGAGGCATCGTGAAACTGAGAGCATCGCCGGTGGATGCGGCGCCCGGCCGAAGAATTCTCACCGTCGCGCTGCGACTGATCACCGCGGCGGCGCTGGCGATGGACGCGTACGTGCACTTCGACCTGGCGTCCACATACGACACCGTCGCCGACGTGATCAGCCAGGGCACGTTGTTCCGCGTCACCGCCGTACTCGCCGTGGTAGCCGGGTTGCTGGTGCTGCTGGTCAACCGCGTCTGGGCCCCCGCGTTCGCGCTCCTGGTCGCGGCCGGCGCCCTGGTGCCGGTTTTGCTGTACCGCTACGTCGATGTGGGCGAACTCGGTCCGATACCGAACATGTACGAGCCGGTCTGGTACCCGGACAAGACGCTGACCGCCGTGGCCGAAGTGGTGGCGGTGGCCGGTGCCGCAGCACTCCTCGTGCTCGCCAAGCGCCGATCCGGCCGCGCCGCCTGACTGCGTCGAACAGGAAAGAGAAGAGAAATGCGCACAGTGTTGATCGCAGTGGTGCCGGTGGTGATCCTCGCCCTGTCCGGGTGCGGCGGAGGATCGGAATCCCCGGCGCCGCCCGCGTCCCCGGCCGCACCCGGGCAGGCCGAGCCGGCACCCGGGTCGACGGTGATGACCAAGCTGCTGAAGTTCGACCCGGAGAAGCTCACGGTCAAAGCCGGAACCACCGTGGTGTGGAAGGTCAGCGACCAGCTCGGGCACACCGTCACCACCGGCACCTTCAGCGTCGGCGGCAACAACCTCCGCACGTCGGAAAACCCCGATGGGTTGATCGACATGCCGCTGACCAAGGACGAGGAGGTGTCGTTCACCTTCGGCAAGCCCGGCACCTACACCTACTACTGCTCGATCCACAAAGGAATGAACGGTGAAGTCACCGTCACCCCTTGACAGCAGCACAACCCGGAACAACGGAAGGGTAAGATCATGAAACACCCACTCCCCAGGGGGGCGGCACTACTCGCTGCGGGACTGCTCGTGCTCGCCGGGTGCAGCTCGGGCGAAGAGTCCCAGGCGCCGCCGCCTTCGCCACCGTCGCCGACATCGGCGCCTGCGGCCACCGCGGCCACCGGTAAGGCCGCCACGACGACTGCCGCGGCGGAGTTGCGTTCCGGCCTGACGTACCTGCTGACCGAACACGTCTACGCCGCCGGGATCGCCGTCACGACTGCGGTGTCCAAGGGCGGCGACATGAACGACGCGACGGTGAAGGCCGCGGTCGAGGCCCTGGATGCGAACTCGGTGGCGCTGTCCAAGGCCGTCGGTTCGGCGTATCCCGATGCCGAGCAGCCGTTCCTGGAGTCGTGGCGTCAGCACATCGGTTTCTTCGTCGACTACACCCTGGGCAAGGCGACCGACGATCAGGCCAAGGTGGACAAGGCCAAGACCGATCTCGACGGCTACCGGACCTCGTTCGGGCAGCTCATCAATTCCGTGGTGCCGGAACTGCCGGCCGGCGCCGTCGCCCAGGAACTGCAACCCCACGTGCAGAGCCTCTTCGACGCCATCGACTCCGTGGTGGCCGGTGACGGCCAGGCCTTCGCCAAGCTGCGCACCGCGGCCGAGCACATGCCGATGACCGCGGCCACCCTCGCCGGTGGCATCGCCGAGAACAAGAAGCTCAGCTAGTCCCGTCGGCCAAGGCCGGCCGGCTCGGTCACCCGACCGGCCGGCCGGTCTTGACACCTCACTCGGGAGATCCCATGAACACCGGCCCAACACCACCGCGGAGCCGGCAGTCCCGCACACCGGCCGTGGTGCTGGTGGCAGTGCTGTTCGCCGGAGCGGCCGTTTCCCTCACCCTCGGCCTGCTCGGCGCCGCACTCGGCGAACCCCGCAGCCTGCCCACGTGGGGCTTCTCCAGTGTGCAAACGTTCAAGGCGTGGCTGGCCGGCGCGGTGCTCGTGCAGGTGCTCGCCCAGCTCGTCACCGCGCTGTCGATCTACCAGAAGCTGCCGGGCCGGCGACCGGCACCGCGGTGGGCGCACCTGCTGCACCGGATCACCGGCACCGCCGCGTTCCTGGCCGGCCTCCCGGTCGCGTTCTACTGCCTCTACGGCTTCGGGTTCGACGCCACCACGCCACGCACGCTGATGCACTCGCTCGCCGGATGCCTGTTCTACGGGGCGTTCACCACGAAGATGCTCGCGCTACGCGGCAAACGGCTGCCCCGGCTCGTCCTGCCGCTCGCCGGCGGGGCGACCTTCACGCTCTTCGTCCTCGCCTGGACGCTCGGCGCGGCGTGGTGGTTCCGGCAAACCGGGCTGACGACGTGACCACGGGCCGCTCGACTGTCCGATCAGGAGGGAAAACCTGGCGTGCCCGCGCGGCCGGGGCCGCCGGCGACCCGCTCGTGAGCGGCAGCTGCCCGGTCAGCCCGTGCCGCGGACCGCCTCGCGCAGGTCGTCCAGCGTGAGGGTCCGCAGGTCGTCGCGGGTGGGGCGGTGGCCCAGCGAGCGCAGCCGCGTCGACTGGGCCTTGCGCATCCGCTCCAGCAGCTTGCGCGCCTCACGCGCGTTGCCGAAGTTCTGGTCCCGCTCCATCTGCGCGAACCACTCCAGCAGCGCCACGTCGAGGTCCTCGCCGAGCAGGTAGTCGTCGTTGCGGGCCATGTGCAGGCTGATCGACACCAGTTCCTCGGGGCTGTAGTTCTCGAACTCCAGCGTCTTGCCGAACCGGGACGCCAGACCCGGGTTGGCGTCGAGGAACTCGCCCATCTCGCCGGTGTACCCCGCCACGATCACCGCGACCTCGTCCCGGTGGTCCTCCATCAGCTTCACCAGCGTGTCGATGGCCTCCTGGCCGAAGTCCGCGCCACTGCCGCTGGAGCGGGACAGCGTGTAGGCCTCGTCGATGAACAGCACGCCACCGCGTGCCTCGTCGAACGCCGACGCCGCCTTCTCCGCCGTGTGACCGATGTACTGGCCCACCAGATCCCGCCGCGAGACTTCCTTGAACCGCCCGTTTGGCAGGATCCCCAGCGCCTTGAGCAGCTGGCCGTAGATGCGCGCGACGGTGGTCTTACCGGTACCGGGCGCGCCGGCGAACACCAGGTGGTTGCTCACCGTGCCGACGGACAGCCCCTCGCTGCGGCGCCACTCGTTGACCTGGATCTCGTCGATCAGGCCGCGCACCTCGGCCTTGACGCTCGCCAGGCCGATCATGCCGTCGAGCTCGCCGAGCAGCTTGTCGACGGTCTCCAGGTCCTGGTGGTTGCCGGTGGTCGCGACCGCGCCGACCGGGACCTTGCCGCGCGACGGGTCGCCTTCGCGGATCTCCGTGCGCGCGCCGTCGGCGAGGTGGATGCCCGGCACGGCGGTGTTCTCCACGCGGCAGTCCTCGATCACGCCACCGCAGCCGCGGCCGACGCTGATCCCGGCGCCCTGCGTGTCGTGCACCCAGCAGGTGCTGATCGTGGGCGAACTCTGGTCCGCCACCGCGACCCCGGCGTCGCCCGTCTGCGAGATGTCGCAGCGGTCCAGGCCGGAGTCGCCGGCCTGGTACATGTACACCCCGCGGAACCCGCACCCGGCGATCGTCGTGTGCTGCACCTTCACCCGCGCGCCGAGCCGCAGGATGACGCCGTCGTCGGCGATCTCGCGGATCTCGCAGCGGTCGATCACCCCGTCGGACTCCTCGACGACGATCCCGTACTGCGCGCCCGTCACGTGGGTGTTGCGGACCTCGATGCGGTCGGCGCCGGCGACGTCGATGCCCGGCGCGAACCCCGCGGTGGCGGTGCAGTCGACGATCTTCACCTCGCCGCCGCGCACCCGGACCGAGGAGTGCTCCTCGGAGGCGAACTTCAGCCCGATCAGCTCGACCCGGGCGTCGGTCAGCGACACGACCGGCTGGTCCGGGAACGGCGAGCTGATGGTCACGCTGCCCGCCTCGCGCGCCGACAGGGTCACGTGCTGCCGGTTGATCGAGATCGGCTCGGGGTAGTCCCCGGGCGCGATCGAGATCACCGCACCGTCGTCGGCCGCCTCGAGCGCGTCGCGGATGGTGGGCAGGGCGCCGCGCTGGTCAGGGGCGACGAAGAGGGTGCGTGGCATGGCTTCCGTGGTTCGGCCGACTAGGGTTTGCAGGACAAAAGGTACCCCAGAGAGGCAAGCACGCGTGGAACCTTCCTGGCAGCCGGGCAATGACCTCGAGCACGCGCTGATGGCGGCGATCGAGGAGGGGGACCCCCAGCGCTACGCGCGGCTGGTGCTGGACGCGACCTTCTACGTGCCGGTGCTCCCCGATCCCGGCACCCCCGAACGAGAAGAGGTGACACGTCAACTCGGCCTGAGCGAGCACGACATCCTGGTCTTCACCTCGCCCGCCGTGCTCGGGCGGTTCCTCGGACCCGACGCCCGCGGCCACACCACGGCGACGTTCGCCGAGCTGACCGCCGGGGCGGCGGAGGAGGCCCGGTTCATCATCGATCCGGGCCTGCCCATCACCGCGGTCCTGCCCCCGGCCGTGGTGCCCGAACTGGCCGAGGGACGGCAGGCGACCGCGCCGGTGTCGGAGCTGCGCGACGTCGTCCGCGACGAGGTGCGCCGTCTCGTCCCGTTGCTGTCGCTCGCGGAATTCGCCGGCGACCGGGAACCGCGCACCGACCTGCCACCGTCCAACGCTCTGGAACACGCGCTGGCCGCGGCGCTGGCGGAGCGGAACGAGGAAGCGTACATGCGGGCGCTGGTGAGCGGGGAGGTGGTGGTCCCGACCACGGGACCGGTGCCGGCCAACGACCTTCCGGGCATCCCGCCGCTGCCGTGGCGGCTCGCCGGCACCGACGAGATCCCGGTGATCACCGTGTTCTCCTCGGTGGCCATGCTGGAGGAGGTCGCGGGCAAGGACCAGCACTACACGACCGACCTGCTGTTCAACGTGTTCATCCGGTGGCCGGACGAGCGCCACGTCCTGTGCGTCAACCCGGGCGCCGAGACGGAGATGGTCCTGTCCGGACAGGCGGTGCTGGAGATCACCGACCTGATCGCGACGGACCTGTCATCCGATGGTGGTGGTTCCTAGCGGTCCGGGTGCGTCTTCTGGTTGTTTGCAGCCATGACCCGGGCGGTGGCCCGCGTGCGGAAAGGTGATGACGAGCTGTGCCCGAGACCCCGTCCCGCCCGGTGCGGTACCGGCTGCTGGGCCCGATCGAGGTATCGGGACCGGACGGGCCGGTGCGGCTGGGCGGGCCGAAGCAGCGGTCGGTGCTCGCGGCGGTGCTGCTCGCCGCCGGGCGCGTGGTGCCCGACGAGCAGCTGTTCTCCCTGGTCTGGGGTGCCGCGCCGCCGGCGACGGTGCGTGGACAGGTGCAGGTGTACGTCTCCGAGCTGCGCAAGCTGATCGGCGCCGACGTGATCAGCCGGCGCGCGCCGGGGTACGTGATCGAGGTCGGGCCGGGGGAGCTGGACCTGCACGAGTTCGACGACGCCGTCGCCAGGGCGCGGGACGACCTCGACGCCGGCCGCGTCGGTGAGGCGGCCCGCCGGCTGCGCGCGGCCCTCGACCTGTGGCAGGGACCGGCGCTGGGCGGGGTCACGCAATCGCTGCTGGACCGGGAAGGCCCGGCGCTGGCCGAGAAGCGGCTGAGCGCGCTGGAGGACTACTTCGACGCCGAACTCGCCGCCGGGCGGCACCGCGCGGTGGTCACCGAGCTGCGGCAGGAGGCCGAGGCCAACCCGTTCCGGGAGCGCCTGCAGGCCCTGCTGATGCTGGCGCTGCACAAGTGCGGGCGGACGCCCGAGGCGCTGGAGGTCTACACCGCGGTCCGGTCCCGGCTCATCGAGGAACTCGGCGTCGAGCCGGGGCCGTTGCTGCGGGACACCCAGGTGCGGCTGCTGCGCGACGAACCCGAGGAGGGGCCGGTGCCGCGGCAGCTGCCCGGTGACGTGCCGCAGTTCGCGGGGCGGATGCGCGACCTGGCGCGGCTGGACGCGCTGCTGCCGCTGGACGGCAGCGGCGGGCGGCCGTCGGTGTCGGTGGCGGTGGTCAGCGGCGGCGCGGGTGTCGGCAAGTCGGCTTTCGCGGTGCACTGGGCGCACCGCGTGCGGGAGCGGTTCCCGGACGGGCAGCTGTACGTCAACCTGCGCGGCTTCGATCCCGGTGCGTGCGCGATGAGCGCGGCGGAGGCGGTGCGGCGGTTCCTCGACGCGCTCGCCGTTCCGGCGCAACGGATCCCGGTGAGCGTCGAGGCGCAGGTCAGCCTGTACCGCAGTCTCCTGGCGGACAAGCGGGTGCTGGTGGTGCTGGACAACGCGCGCGACGCCGGCCAGGTGCGCCCGCTGCTGCCCGGCGCGCCCGGCAGCTTCACGCTGGTGACGAGCCGGAACCAGTTGTCCAGCCTGGTCGCGGTGGAGGGCGCCGCGCCGGTGAGCCTGGATCTGCTGTCCGACGCGGATGCCCGCGAGCTGCTCGCGCGGCGGCTGGGTGCGGACCGGGTCGCGGCGGAGCCGGAGGCGGTCGCGGCGATCAACACGCTGTGCGCGCGGCTGCCGCTGGCGCTGGCGATCGTCGCCGCGCGGGCCGCGACGAACCCGGGGTTCACGCTGGCGGAGCTGGCCGGCGATCGCCGCGCCGCGCGCGGCGGGCTGGACGCGTTCGAGGGCGATGACGCGACGTCCGACGTGCGGGCGGTGTTCTCGTGGTCGTACCACGCGATCAGCCCGGAGGCGGCGCGGTTGTTCCGGTTCCTGGGGCTGCACCCCGGGCCGCACGTGACGGTCGCGGCCGCGGCGAGCCTCCTCGGGGTGCCGCGGGTGAAGCCGCTGCTGGCCGAGCTGTCGCGGGCGCACCTGGTCACCGAGCGCGCGCCCGGGCGGTACGCGTTCCACGATCTGCTGCGCGCGTACGCGATCGAGCTGACGCACGAGGAGGACTCGGAGGCGGAGCGGACCGCGGCGGTGCGGCGGATGCTCGACCACTACGTGCACACGGCGCACGCGGGCGCGGCGGGGTTGAGCCCGCAACGCGAGCCGCTGGTGCTGGACCCGCCGGCGCCGGACGTGGTGGCCGATCCGCCCGACGACGCGGGGGCCTGGTTCGCGGCCGAGCACCCGGTGCTGCTGGCGGCGATCGACCGGGCGGCGGCGACCGGGTTCGACACGCATGCGTGGCAGCTGGCGTGCGCGTTGAGCCACACGTTCGTGCGGCAGGGCAGGCACTGGCTGGGGGAGCCGCGGACGTACCAGGTGGCGCTGGAGGCGGCCACGCGGCTCGGGGACCCGGTGGCGCTGGCGCACAGTCATCGGGGGCTGGCGGTGATCCTGACGGCGCTCGGCCGGGACGTGGAGGCGCGGGAGCAGCTGGACCGGGCGCTGGATCTGTTCGAGGAGCTGGGGGATCTCGGGTACCAGGCGGATGTGCGGCAAGGGCTGACGTGGGTTTGCGATCGGCTCGGGGACTACGCCGAGGAGTTCCACCACGCGCGGCGGGCGCTGGAGCTGTTCCAGGCGGCGGGGAACCGGTCCGGGGCGGCCAGCGCGCTGAACAACATGGGCTGGAGCTGCGCGCGCTTGGGGGATCACGAGCAGGCGCTGGCGTACTGCAAGGAGTCGATCGCGGTGCAGGCCGAGCTGGGAAACCTGGTGGGGGAGGCCAATGCGTGGGACAGCGTCGGGTACGCGCAGCAGTCGCTGGGAAACCTGGACGAGGCGGTGCGCTGCTACGAGGTCGCCGTGGGGCTCTACCGGCGCCACGGAAGCCGCTACTACGAAAGCCGAACACTGAACCGCCTGGGCGACGCCCACCTGACCCGGGGCGACGGCGCCGCCGCGAGGCGCGCCTGGCAGGCGGCGCTGGACTTGCTGGAGGAGCTCGGTTCACCGGACGGAGGCCAAATCCGAGCGAAGCTCGGCGGAGCGGCGGTCGTCGGCGGGGCGGCGGTCGTTGGTGGGGCGGCGGTCGTTGGTGGGGCTTCGTC